>VGZQ01000018.1 GCA_016872535.1 Rhodospirillales bacterium
GCGAGACCGAGCGACGGCTCGTCGAGCAGCAACAGGCGGGGCCGGCTCATCAAGGCGCGCGCGATGGCGAGCATCTGTTGTTCGCCGCCCGAGAGCGTTCCGCCGCGCTGCTCGCGGCGTTCTTTCAGCAATGGAAACAGACGGAAGGCGCGTTCCAGGTCGGCGCCGACATCGCTTTGCGACGGGGCCGCTACGGCCCCCATGAGAAGATTTTCGGTCACCGTCATGCGCGGGAAAATGCGCCGGCCCTCGGGCGCCTGCGAAATGCCGAGGCGAATGATGGCGTGGGTCGGCATGCGGGTGATGTCGCGGCTGTCGAAGCGGATGACGCCCCGGGCCGCGCGCGGGTTACCGCATACGGTCATCAGGAGCGTAGACTTTCCGGCGCCGTTGGCGCCGATCAGGGTCACAATCTCGCCCTCGCGCACTTCGAGATCGACGCCGTGCAGGGCTTCGATGTTGCCGTAAGCCGCATGCACGCCGGCGAGTGACAGCAAGACGCTCATGCCGCCCCCCCCATCTCGCTCCCTTGTTCCTCGCCGAGATAAGCGCGGATCACGTCCGGGTTGCCGCGTACCTCGGCCGGCACGCCTTCGGCGATCTTGCGGCCGTAATCGAGCACCACGATCCGATCCGAAATCGACATCACTACGCCCATGTCGTGTTCGATCAGCAGGACGCCGATGTGGTGGGTGTCGCGGATGAACGTGAGCAGCGCATTGAGATCGCCGGTTTCGCGCGCGTTGAGGCCAGCGGCGGGCTCATCCAGGCAGAGAAGTTGGGGCTCGGTGCACATGGCGCGCGCGATTTCGAGGCGACGCTGGTCGCCGTACGGCAGGCTGCCGGCGTCGATGTCGGCCCGCGCGGTCAATCCGACCCGGTCAAGCCAGTAACGCGCTCGCTCCACGGCGCGGGCCTCGGCGTGGCGGTATATCCCGAGGCCGAACAGCCCGGCGAGCGTGTATCCCGAAGCGCGCATCAGTTCGTTGTGCTGGGCGACGATAAGATTTTCCAGCACCGACATGCCGCGGAACAGCCGGATGTTCTGAAACGTGCGCGCCACTTTCGCCGCAGCCGCGATGCGGAAGCCCTCCATCCGTTCGAGCAGGAATTCGCCGCCCTGGTGCGCCAGCCGCATCCGGCCGCTGGTCGGGGCGTAAAATCCGGTCAGGCAGTTGAACAACGTCGTCTTGCCGGCGCCATTGGGACCGATAATGGCGGTGATGTTCCCGGTTTCGGCGGTAAACGACACGTCGTCGACCGCGACTAGGCCGCCGAAGCGCATGGTCAGATGCTCAACCGTCAGCAGTGGCGCAGCGGTCACGGCGGCCCGCCTTGCGTCGACAAACGCAGGGTCGGCTCGCGATGGGCGAGTAATCCGGCCGGCCGCCACAGCATGATCCCGACCATGGCCGCGCCGAACGCGATCATGCGGTATTGATGGAGATCGCGGAAAAATTCGGGCAGTCCGATCAGCAGCACCGCGGCCAGCACCACGCCGATCTGGCTGCCCATGCCGCCCAGGACGACGATGGCGAGGATGACGGCGGATTCGATGAAGGAAAAGCTCTCGGGGCTGACGAAACCTTGCCGGGTGGCGAAGAAAGCGCCGGCGAAGCCGCCGAAACCGGCGCCGATGGCGAACGCGGTCAGCTTGGTGTTGGTCGGGTTGATGCCGAGCGAGCGGCAGGCGATCTCGTCCTCGCGCAACGCTTCCCACGCGCGCCCGATCGGCAGGCGGCGAATGCGCAGCGTGAACAAGTTGGTGATCATCGCCAGCGCCAGGATGACGTAATAGAGAAAAACGACGCGGTGATTGGGTGAGAATTCGATCGGCCAGATCAGGCTGACGAAGGTGTGGAACGAATGGGTACCCTCCGGCGGGCTTGCCGTGAACGGCAGGCCGAAGAACGACGGCCGGGGAATTCCGGTCAGGCCGTTCGGCCCGCCGGTGAATTGGTACCAGTTGAGCAGGATGATGCGGATCATCTCGCCGAAACCGAGGGTGACGATGGCGAGATAGTCGCCGCGCAGGCGCAACACCGGAAAGCCGAGCAGAACGCCGGCGAACGCCGCCATGATGCCGGCGAACGGCAAGCATATCCAGAAATTGAGACCGAAGTTCTGGGCCAGCAGCGCGTACGAATAGGCGCCGACCGCATAAAAGGCGACGTAGCCAAGATCGAGCAGTCCGGCCAGGCCGACGACGATATTCAGCCCCCACCCCAGCATGATGTAGGTGACGACGAGGATGGCGATGTCGATCAGGCGGCGGTCGGCGAACGGCATCAACGGCAACGCGATCGCCAGCAGCAGAATGAGCGGACCGGCGAAACGGGCGATGCGCTGCACCTGGGCGCCGAGATGATCCATCACCGACTCGCGCGCGTCGGCACCCTGCATGACCGCGACTGGCGCGTGACGAAGCCGCCACGCGGCGCAGAGAGCGAGAAACGCGGCGAACGCGACGATCAGCCAGTTGGGCATGGCGACGTCGAACAGCAGCGCGAGCCGCAACGGATGAGCGGGCGCGAACCATTGCGCGAGCGCGACCGCGAGCGCGACCGCCGCGCCTCCCGCGGCGACCGGCGCGTGCAATCCCGCGCGCAACAGCAGCACGCCGAACCGTCCCAGCGCGGCGGCGGCGGCGGCGGTAAGGACGTCGTCGAAGCGGAAGTGGAGCGGCGCGAGGGCGGCGGCGGAGCCGTCCTGGATGCGCACGCCGACCAGCGCGACGGCGAGCCCGAAGACCAGCAACCCGGCCAGGGCGGATTGCCGGAGGATATCGTTCGCGGGCACGCTCGCCGACGATCGCGCCGCCATCGGGTCAGACCTTTTCCACGTCCGGCCGGCCGAGCAATCCGGTTGGCCGGAAGATCAGCACCACGACCAGCACGGTGAACGCGGCGACATCCTTGTATTCGACCGAGAAATAGGCCGACCAGAACGCCTCGATCAGGCCGATCAGCAGGCCGCCGAGCATGGCGCCGGGCAACGAACCGATCCCGCCCAGCACCGCGGCGGTGAACGCCTTAATGCCGGCATGAAAGCCGATGTAGAAATCGACCACGCCGTAGTGCAGCAGAAAGATCAAACCGGCCACGGCGGCAAGCGCGGCGCCCATAATGAAAGTTTGGGCGATGGTGCGATCGACGTCGACGCCGACCAGGGACGCCATCTTCAGGTCCTGTTCGCACGCGCGCTGGGCGCGCCCCAACGATGTGCGCTGGATCAACAGGGAGAACGCCGCCATCAGCGCGACCGTCAGCACGACGATCAGGATTTGCAGATAACCGAGCGTCACGACGAAATCGCCGCGCCGCATGATCTCGATGCCGCCGGTAACGATGGGCTGGATCGGCTTGACCCGCGCGCCCTGCACCAGCTGAACGTAGTTTTGCAGGAAGATCGACATGCCGATCGCGGTGATCAATGCCGCGAGCCGGGGCGAGTGGCGCAACGGGCGATAGGCGATGCGTTCCAATGCCCAGCCGTAAAGCGGCGTCAGCGCCATGGTCACCAGCAGCGCGACCAGGATCGCCAGCGGCGCCCAGGTGATGCCGAACAGGCCGAGCAGCAGAAACGCGATGATCGAAATGAAACCGCCGATCATGAAAATTTCGCCGTGGGCGAAATTGATCATGCCGATGATGCCGTACACCATCGTATAGCCGATGGCGATGAGCGCGTAGATCGCGCCCAGGGTGATGCCGTTGATCAGCTGTTGGGTGAAATACTCCATTCGCTCCCCGGCGCCGGACCCGGGATGCGTGGCCCCGGATTCTCGATCGTTTCAATCAATGGAAACGGTAACGGAGCCGTTCACGCAGTCAAGCGGTTTCTCCCCTCTCCTTGCGCGCGGATTGCTCCGCGCGACGCTTGAGGACGTACATGAGTTTGCGCGCTGCGAGGCGCTTCAGCGCCGCGACGCTGCGTTCGGCGTCGCCGACCGAGACGACTTCGATACCGGTTGCGGGATCGATGGCGGTGACCCGCACCACCCGGCCGACGTATTGCATCTCGAACAGGACTTCGGACACTGGCGGCGTGGGACTACATATTGCGGCGGTACTGTCCGCCGGCCTCGAACAGGGCGTGGGTGATCTGGCCGAGGGAACAGCAGCGCACCGCGTCCATCAGGACCGCGAAAATATTTTCTCCCGCGATCGCGGCTCCCTGCAGGCGCTTGAGCATGGCCGGGGCCTCGTGCGCGTGGCGCCGGTGAAAATCGGCGAGCCGGGCGATCTGGCTTTCCTTTTCGCCCTCGGTCGAGCGGGCGAGCTTGGGCGCCTCCGGGATCGCTTCGCCCGAGGGATTGAGGAACGTGTTGACGCCGACGATCGGCAGCCGCCCGTCGTGCTTGAGCGTTTCGTAGTAAAGAGACTCTTCTTGAATCTTGGCGCGCTGGTAGCCGGTTTCCATGGCGCCCAGCACGCCGCCGCGTTCGGCAATGCGTTCGAATTCGGCCAAGACCGCCTCCTCCACCAAGTCGGTCAACTCGTCGATGACGAACGCGCCCTGGTTGGAGTTCTCGTTGTTGGCGAGGCCCCACTCGCGGTTGATGATGAGCTGAATGGCGAGCGCGCGCCGCACCGATTCCTCGGTCGGCGTGGTGATCGCCTCGTCGTAAGCGTTGGTGTGCAGGCTGTTGCAGTTGTCATAGGTGGCGATCAGCGCCTGCAGGGTGGTGCGGATGTCGTTGAACGACATTTCCTGGGCGTGCAGCGAACGGCCCGAGGTCTGTAGGTGGTACTTGAGCCGCTGCGAGCGTTCGCCCGCGTCGTACTTCTCGCGCATGGCGACCGCCCAAATACGCCGCGCGACCCGGCCCATGACCGTGTATTCCGGGTCCATGCCGTTGGAGAAGAAGAAGGAAAGATTGGGCGCGAAGTCGTCGATCTTCATGCCGCGCGCGAGATAGGCCTCGACGTAGGTGAAGCCGTTGGCGAGCGTGAAGGCGAGCTGCGAGATCGGGTTCGCCCCGGCTTCGGCGATGTGATAGCCGGAGATCGAGACCGAATAGAAATTTCTGACCCGCCGCTGGATGAAGTATTCCTGGATGTCGGCCATCATGCGGAGCGCGAATTCGGTCGAAAAGATGCAGGTGTTCTGGCCCTGGTCTTCCTTGAGAATGTCGGCCTGGACGGTGCCGCGGATGTTTTCGAGCACGGTTTGCGCGATGCGCGCGCGCTCGTCGTCGCCGGGCGCGCGTCCGTGCTCCTTGGCGAACCGTTCGAATTGCTGGTCGATGGCGGTATTGAAGAACATGGCGAGGATGGTCGGCGCCGGGCCGTTGATGGTCATCGAGACCGAGGTCGACGGCGCGCACAGCTCGAAGCCGTCGTAGAGCGCCTTCATGTCGTCGAGGGTGGCGATCGAGACGCCCGAATTGCCGACCTTGCCGTAAATGTCGGGCCGCCGGTCGGGATCGAAGCCATAGAGCGTTACGGAATCAAACGCGGTCGAAAGGCGCGTCGCGGCGGCATGCGCCGACAGCGCCTTGAAACGGCGGTTGGTGCGGAACGGATCGCCCTCGCCCGCGAACATGCGGGTCGGGTCCTCGTCCGCGCGCTTGAACGGGAACACACCGGCGGTGAAAGGAAAGCGCCCGGGCAGGTTTTCGCGCCACAACCAGCGCAGCAGTTCGCCCTCGTCTTCGTAGCGCGGCAGCGCGATGCGCGGAATGGGAAGACCCGAGAGGGACGCGCGCTTGAGCGCGACCGTGGTTTTCCCGGAAGCAATTTCATCGCCTAAGTAGGCGTCACGGGTATTCGGCCAGTCGTCGAGCAACGCGCGGCTCCGCGGATCGAGGGCGGTTTCGCGCTCCCGGATCAGGGAATCGAGCGCGCCGGCGTTCGCGCCCGAAGCTTCCAGCATCCGGCGCGTTTCGCGCAGTTGCTGGCGCTCGCGCGCGAGCCGGGCCTGGGCTTCGCCCCGTCGGCGCCAGGTGCGCACCGCATCGGCGACCTCGGCGAGATAGCGCACGCGCTCCGGCGGCACGATCGCCCGTCCGGGCTGCGAGTGGCGAGCCGTCGGCGGCGGCGATTGGTCGGGAAACTGACGCAGCCCCTTGGACTCGAATTGGCGCAGGATTTCGCGGTAGACCGATGTCACGCCCGGATCGGCGAAACGCGAGGCGATGGCCCCGAATACCGGCATCTCGTCCGGCTTCCGGTCGAAGGCTTCGCGGTTGCGCTGGACCTGCTTTTGCACGTCGCGCAGCGCGTCGGCGGCGCCGCGCCGGTCGAACTTGTTGATCACCACGATGTCGGCATGGTCGAGCATCTCGATCTTTTCGAGTTGGCTCGCAGCGCCGAATTCCGGCGTCATGACATAAAGCGACACGTCGGCGAGATCGGCAATGCCGCTGTCGGCCTGGCCGATGCCGGGAGTCTCGACGATCACCAGGTCGAAGCCGGCCGCCTTGCACGCGGCGACGATGTCGCCGATCTGAGCCGGGATTTCATGTTCCGCGCCGCGCGTGGCGAGCGAGCGCATGAATACGTTGGGCGCGGCGATGGCGTTCATGCGGATGCGGTCGCCGAGCAGCGCGCCGCCGGTCCGCTTGCGGGTCGGATCGACGGCGATGACGGCGATCTTGGGTTCGCCGTCGTAAACGCGGAAGCGCCGGACGATTTCGTCGTTGAGCGAAGATTTGCCCGCCCCGCCGGTTCCGGTGACGCCGATCACCGGCACGTCGCGGCGCTCGTCCGCCGAAGCGCGAATATCCGCAAGCTGATGGGGTTTCAGGCCGCCTAATTCGATCGCGGTAATGACGCGCGCGAGCGCGGCGTGATCGCCCGTCTTGAAGGCGGCGAGGTCCGGCGCCCCTCCGGCGACGAGATCGCGCGCCGAACGGCGGATCATGTCGTCGATCATGCCGCGGAGGCCGAGCGCTTGGCCGTCGGCGGGCGAATAGATGCGCGTGACACCGTAGTCGTGCAGTTCCTTCATCTCGGCGGCGACGATCACGCCCCCGCCCCCGCCGAACACGCGAATGTCGCCGCGTCCCTTGGCGCGCAACAGGTCGATCAGGTACTTGAAATATTCGACGTGGCCGCCCTGGTAGGAACTGACGGCGACCGCGTGCGCGTCTTCCTGGATGGCGGCGACCGCGACGTCCTCGGCCGAGCGGTTGTGACCGAGGTGAATGACCTCGGCGCCGGCGGCCTGGAGGATGCGGCGCATGACGTTGATCGAGGCGTCGTGGCCGTCGAACAGGCTGGCGGCGGTGACGAAGCGCACCGGGGCCGTGCGCTTTTCAGGATGCGCCCCTCCCGGAGCGCGGTGGGTGCCGGGCTCGTGTTCGCGGTGGGGACTTTTGGCTTTCCCGTCGTCGGGCACGGTCGATCTCCGTAGGCGGCGCGCGGGCGAATCGTCATGCGAATGCATGCCTATCGGCATGACGCGCGCGTCATATGATGCGCCCCTACCGGCGCACGGCGGATTGTAGCCCAGTTTGGGGCTTTCGGCGCGCCTTCCGTTGACGTTAACGTAAATCAGCCCGTCCTCGGGGTCAAAGCCCCCCGCGCCACGGTGGCGCGTTCCGGTCCCGCCCCTTATGATTCGCGGCCATGAACGACCTTGGTAAGCGCCGCCCCGCTGCGTCCCTTGCTCCCGCCGACGACAAGCCCGCCCCCCTGGGCGGCTTTCCGCGCGTGCGTATGCGCCGCAACCGGCGCGCCGCGTGGGTACGGGATTTGGTCCGGGAACACGCCCTCGCGCCTTCCGACTTGATCTGGCCGGTGTTCGTCGTGGAAGGAACCAAGGCGCGCCAGCCGGTGCCGTCCATGCCCGGGGTCGAGCGGCTTTCCATCGACGTATTGGTGGAACAGGCGGCCGAAGCCAAGCACCTCGGCATTCCCGCCTTGGCCGTCTTTCCCCAAATCGCCGACAACCTCAAAACCCCGGACGCGCGCGAAGCCTATAATCCCGACAATCTGGTCTGCCGCGCGGTGCGGGCGCTGAAAAAAGCCCACCCCGATCTCGGCGTCGTGTGCGACGTGGCGCTCGATCCCTTCAACAGCGACGGCCACGACGGCTTGGTGCGCGACGGAAAAGTTCTCAACGACGAAACGGTCGCGGTTCTCCGCCGCCAGGCGGTGGTCCAGGCCGAAGCCGGCTGCGACGTGATCGCCCCTTCGGACATGATGGATGGACGCATCGGCGCGGTGCGCGACGCGCTCGACGCGGCCGGCCTCAAGGACGTGAACGTGCTCGCCTACGCCGCCAAGTACGCGTCCGCCTTCTACGGGCCGTTCCGCGACGCGGTCGGTTCCTCGGGCGCGCTCAAGGGCGACAAGAAAACCTATCAGATGGACCCCGCCAACACCGACGAAGCGCTGCGCGAGGTCGCCCTCGACATCGCCGAGGGCGCCGACATGGTGATGGTTAAGCCGGGGCTGCCCTATCTCGACGTGCTCCGGCGGGTGAAGGACGCGTTCAAAATGCCGACGTTCGTCTACAACGTCAGTGGCGAATACGCGATGCTCAAAGCCGCCGGGCAAAACGGCTGGTTGGATGCCGAGCGCGCGATGACGGAAACCCTGGTCGCGTTCAAGCGCGCCGGGGCCGACGCCATCCTCACCTATCACGCGATCGAGGCGGCGCGATTGCTGGCGAAGGCGAAGCCTTAGATTTTGACCTTGATGTCGAGCAGGCGCTCGACGTCCAGGATGACCAACAGCCGGTCTTTGAGGCGGTAGACGCCGTCGCAATACTCGCGCCAGCGCGCATCCAGCGTTCCCGGCGTCGATTCGTAGAGATCGTTCGACAGGCTGATCACGTCGCCGATCTTGTCCACCAGCAGGGTGTATAGATCGGGACCGTTTTCGACCGTCACCGCCATGTTGTCGTCGTGCTTGCCGTCGTTGCGGGGCGGCATGCCGAGGCGCGTGCGCACGTCGATCACGGTTACGATGCGACCGCGCAAATTGATCGAGCCGCGTACTTCGGGCGGCGCGAGCGGTATCTTGGCGATCTTTTCCGGCTTCAGGATGTCTTGGACCTTGAGGACCGGAATCCCGAACAACTGGTTGCCGACGATGAAGGTGGTGAAATCCTGCTGGCTGGCGCTCGTCGCAACTTCGCCGGGATTGATCGGGGCAAGGGCTTGGGCCATCGGCATTCTCCGCGGTCGATCGATCGTGCCCACAACATAGAAAGTCGAATGGCCGCCGCAAAGGGGGGAAAACCCCCTATGTGTCTCGCTCGATGGTTAAGAATTCCGGGGTGCCAGCCAGTCCGCCACGGCGGCGATTTGCTCTTCGGCCATGAGGGCGGGCGCATGGCCCACGCCGGGGAATGTGACGATTTCCGCTCTGGGTCCCGCCCCATCGGGGCCGCCTACGGCCATGGCGCGTGCGGTATCGGCGCTCAACACCTTGGAATTCTCGCCTCTCAGGACCAGGACCGGCACCCGCAACTTCGCCCACACCGCCCATAAATCGGCGTCCGCGTCGGCCGTCTTTCGGAACGGAACGGCCAGCGCCGGATCGTAGCGCAGCCGGAACCCTCCCCCCGACTCGGCGCGCACGCTGTGTCGGGCCAAGTGGGCCCAGTCCTCCTCGCCGAGCGGACCGAAGCCATCGTGCACCGAACGCACGTAGGCGACTGCCGCATCGAAATCGGGAAAGAAAGGATCGGTGCCGAGATAGGCTGCGATATCTTGCAGCGCCGACTTGGCGATGAAGGGGCCGATGTCGTTCATCACCAGCCGGCCCACCGGCGAATTCGGCTTGGCCGCAAGCAGCAGGCCGATCAGGCCGCCCATGGAGGTGCCGACCCAATCGATCGTTTCGACCCCGAGCCTCGCGATCAACACCGCCATGTCGGCGAGATATTGGGGCGCGGCGTAGTCGTCCGGGTTGGACAACCGACCGCTCAATCCGCGTCCGACCACGTCGGGACAGATCACGCGGCTTCCCCGCGCCGCCAACGCGCGCGCGAGAAAATCGAAATCGCGGCCCTGGCGCGTGAGCCCGTGGACGCAGACGACGACGCGGGAGCTGTCCGGCGAGCCCCATTCGACATAGGCGATTTTATGGAATCCATCGGGACCGAGTCCGAGCACATGCCCGGCGCGCGGGCGAATCCCCGCGCAAAGATCATTGGAAGGCGCCCCTATCGGGGCGTGCGGTTCCGATTTCATGTCAACCGATGATGGATGGCTTGCCGGTGGCCCGCAACCATCCCGGCGCCAGCGTGCGGATTTTTCACGAATTGCGAATGGGCCTGTCGAAAAATGTATCGTCGAAAAATGTATACAATACGATTGACCTGGTACGAACCAATGCCGAAACTGGTGGTTTAACGACCCACCCCCGAAAATCGATCGAATAGCGATGAACGTCGTTCCGCCGTCTTCTTCTCCCGCGTCATCCGGCGCCGCTCCGGCGTCATCGCCTTACTTGCTTGAAGTCGACGATTTGCATGTTCATTTCGTGACCTCGCGCGGGATCGTACGCGCGGTCGAGGGCATCTCCTATCGGGTGCGCCCGGGCGAGGTGGTGGCGCTGGTCGGCGAATCCGGTTGCGGTAAATCCGTGTCCGCGCTCGCTGTCATGCGTCTGCTTGCCAAACCTGCCGGCCGCATTGTCAAGGGCCGCGTCCTGTTTCAGGGACGCGATCTGCTGACCCTGTCCGAAGACGACATGCGCGAGTTGCGCGGGCGCGACATCGCCATGGTTTTCCAGGAACCAATGACGTCGCTCAATCCGGTGCTGACCATCGGTTTTCAGATCATGGAAACGCTGATCATTCACTTCGGGTGGGACGAAGCGCGCGCCCGGGCTCGGGCGCTGGAGTTGATGAAACTGGTCGGCATTCCCGACGGCGAACGTCGCCTCGATCAATACCCGCACCAGTTCTCCGGCGGCATGCGTCAGCGGGCAATGATTGCGATCGCGCTTGCTTGCAACCCCAAGCTGATCATCGCCGACGAGCCGACCACCGCTCTCGACGTGACCATCCAGGCGCAGATCCTGAAATTGATGAAGGATCTGTCGCGCGATCTCGGCATCGCGCTGGTGGTCATCACCCACAATCTCGGCGTAGTGGCGCGCTACGCCGACCGGGTCAACGTCATGTACGCCGCGCGTATCGCCGAACAAGCGTCGGCGGACAAACTGTTCGCGACCCCCCGCCATCCCTACACCCAGGGACTGATGCGCTCGGTGCCCCGGCTTGACAAGCCACGCACCGCCCGGCTCGAAACCATCGAGGGCCTGCCGCCCAACCTGCTCGATCCGCCCGCCGGTTGCCGTTTCGCCGAGCGTTGCTTCGCCGTCGCCGACGAATGCCGAAATCGCGTGCCCCCTCTCGAGGAAGTATCGGCCGACCATCATGCCGCCTGCTGGCGGGTCCGAGAGTTCGCGACTGCCAAGCGTGCCGCGACCGCGCCGGCGACCGTTGTGGAACGGACCAGTGCGGCCGCTTCCGCGACCCCGGTGATCGAAGTGCGGGACCTCGCCAAGCATTTCGCGGTCAAGGCGAAGGGAATCACCGGCGGCAGTGCCGTCGTGCGTGCCGTCAGCAACGTGTCGTTCCAGGTTCCGGCGGGCCGTACCCTGGGGCTGGTCGGCGAGTCCGGTTGCGGAAAGACGACCGTCGGCCGCCTGATCCTGAACCTGGAGACACCGACGGCGGGACGGGTGATGTTCGAAGGACGCGACTTGGCCGAAGGCGGCGCGGACGGAATCAAGGCGATGCGCCGGCGCGTGCAAGCGGTATTTCAGGATCCGTACAGCTCCCTCAATCCACGTATGACCGTCGGCCAGATCATCGCCGAGCCGCTGCTGGTCCACAAATTGGTCGACGGACGCAAGGCGGCCAAGGAACGCGTCGCCGAACTTCTCGCCGGCGTCGGCCTTTTCCCGTACATGGCGGAGCGCTACCCGCACGAACTTTCGGGCGGCCAGCGCCAGCGCGTCGGCGTGGCCCGCGCGCTCGGCATGAATCCGTCCTTCATCGTTTGCGACGAACCGGTATCGGCGCTCGACGTCTCGATCCAGGCGCAGATCATCAACTTGCTCGAGGATTTGCAGACGCAATTCGGCATCGCCTACCTGTTCATTGCCCACGATCTTGCGGTCGTGCGTCACATCGCGCACCAAGTCGCCGTCATGTATTTGGGACGGATCATGGAAGTGGCGGATCGGGACGCGCTCTACGACTCCCCCATCCATCCCTACACCCAGGCGCTGCTTGCCGCCGCGCCCACGCCCGATCCGGAAGCGGAAAAGCGCCGCCCGCACGCGCTGCTCGCGGGCGAGGTGCCGAGCCCTTTGTCGCCACCCCCCGGCTGCGTGTTCAGTACCCGTTGCCCGCGCGCGACCGATGCTTGTAAAGTAACGGTTCCGGACCTGAAGACCGTCGGTCCTGGCCACCAAGCGGCTTGTCTATTGGTTTAAAACGGCGCGTTCGCAAGGACGCGTGACGTCAACAGCTTACAGGGAGGAAATTACGATGAAACTTCATTTGGTTGTTATGGCCGCGGTCGCGACCGCTCTGCTTGCGCCGATTTCCGCCGGTGCCCAAACCCCGAAGAAGGGCGGTGAGTTGAAATTCGCGGTATCGGCCGAACCGCCCGACTACGATTGCCACAAAAACACGTCGTTCGCGTTCATTCATCCGGTGCGGCCGCACTACTCCACCTTGCTCAAGTTCGACGAGGCGAAATACCCGGCGATCATCGGCGATTTGGCCCAATCCTGGCAGGTGTCGCCCGACAATCTGACCTTCACCTTCAAGCTCAAGCCGAACGTCAAGTTCCACGACGGCTCGACGTTGACCTCGGCCGACGTCAAGGCGAGCTACGAACGCATCGTCAATCCGCCCCAAGGCGTGATCAGCATCCGCAAGGCGTCCTACGCCGATATCGGCGCAATCGAGACTCCCGATCCCCTGACCGTCGTGTTCAAGCTTAAGAAGCCGAACGCGGGCATGCTTGCCCAATTCGCTTCGCCCTGGGATTGCATCTATAGCGCGGCCAAACTCAAGCAGGATCCCAAGTTCCCGGAAAAGAACATCCTCGGCACCGGGCCGTTCAAGTTCGTCAGCCATACCGCGGGCTCGCATTGGATCGGCGAACGCTTCGCCGATTACTTCGAGCCGGGAAAGCCCTATCTCGACAGCTTCCGCGCGGTGTTCGTGGGCGGAGCGGCGATGGTCAACGCGCTGCAGGCCGGCGAAGTTCTGGTCGAATTCCGCGGCCAATCGCCCGCCAATCGCGACAAGCTCGTCGCCGCGCTCGGCGACAAGGTTTCGGTCGTCGAAACGCCCTGGATCTGCAACTTGGTGGTCGGTTTCAACACCGAGAAGAAGCCCTTCGACGATCCGCGCGTGCGCCGCGCGTTGTCGCTCGCCATCGACCGCTGGCAGGGGTCCCAGGCGCTCTCCAAGATCGCGTTGGTGCGCGATGTCGGCGGCGTGCTGCGTCCGGGCTATTCGCTCGCCGCGAAGGAATCGGAGCTGGTCAACTATCCCGGCTTCAGCAAGGACATCAAGAAATCCCGCGAAGAGGCTAAAAAACTTCTGCAGGAGGCAGGTGTCCCCAACCTCAAATTCAAGTTCATCAACCGCAATGTCCCGATGCCGTACACGCCGGTCGGCGTGTTCCTGATTGACCAATGGCGCCAGATCGGAGTGACCGTCGAACACGAGCAACTCGAGACCAAGCTCTACCAGGCGGCGCTCTCCAGCGGCAACTACGAGGCCGGCCTCGACTTCAATTGCGATTACATGGACGATCCCAACATCCTGCTCATCAAGTACGTCTCCGCCGACAAATCCTCGGTCAACTACGGTCGCTACAACGATCGCAAACTCGACGATTTGTACGAGAAGCAGATGCGCGCCACCGACTTGACGGAACGGGCCCGATTGGTTCGCGAGTTCGAGAAGCACGCTCTTGAACAGGCCTACACGATCCCGACCATCTGGTGGCATCGCATCATCGTCTATTGGAAGCAAATGAAGGGTTGGCACCTGACGCCTAGCCATTACGTCGGTCAGGATTTGGCCGAAGTCTGGCTCGACCGGTAAATTTTCCATCCTAGGTCCCCTCCCCCCGCGCGGGGGAGGGGTTCTCGGACGCCCATGCTTCGCTACACCGTCCAACGCCTGCTGATGATGATCCCGACGCTGTTCGGTGTCGCGGTCCTGGTGTTCGTCATGCTCCGGGTCATGCCGGGCGACATCGTGGAGTTGCGCTTGCGCGCCGAAGGCGCCCAGGTTACGCCCGAGATCCTGGCGATGGAACGCGCCCGTCTCGGGCTCGATAAGCCCATGCTCGCCCAGTTTTTCGATTGGATGGGCGGACTGTTGACCGGCGATTTTGGCATCTCGATGTGGACCGGCCGTCCGGTCGCCCACGAGATCGCGATCCGGCTCGAACTCTCGCTCGAGCTCGCGATCCTCGCCACCATTCTCGCGACCTTGATCGCGTTGCCGTTGGGCACGCTCGCCGCGTTGTTCAAGGACCGTTGGCCGGATCGCGTCATCAGCGTTTTCGCCATCGCCGGCCTTGCCGTGCCGTCATTCTGGTTTGGCATGATCATCATTTTGGTCCTGCTCTGGAACTTCAACTGGATTCCGCCGTTGACCTTCACGCCGCTGCTCGAGGATCCGGTCAAGAACCTCTCGCAACTGATTTGGCCCGCGCTCGCGGTCGGCTATCGTTATTCGGCGGTGGCGACGCGCATGACCCGCTCGACCATTCTTGAAGTCCTGCAGGAGGATTACATCCGCACCGCGCGCGCCAAGGGGGTGTTCGAGCGCCTGGTGGTCGCCCGTCACGCCATGCGCAACGCGATGCTGCCGGTGGTGACGGTGATCGGCCTCGAGTTCGCGTTCCTGATCGGCGGATTGGTGGTGACCGAGCAGGTCTTCAACCTCAACGGCATCGGCAAGCTGTTCGTCAACGTTCTGGCGCGCGGCGACTACACCATGATTCAGGCGCTGGTGATGCTGGTGGCGGCGTTCTTCATTTTCGTCAACTTCGTCGTCGATCTGCTCTACGCCGTGCTCGATCCGCGCATTCGTTACGGGTGATCCGATGTCCGTTCCCGCCCCCGCCGTTGCCGTCGACGATTTGCCCTACGCGGTTCCCAAGCGCCGCGGCTTTTTCGCGCGCTTCGTCACCACCCACCCGCTCGGCGCCGCCGGATTGCTGGTGATCGTGGCGATGATTCTGGCCGGAATCTTCGCCGAGCAGGTCTCTCCCTATGATCCGCTCGCCGTCGATTACGGCGCGATGCTGGCCAAGCCTTCGGCCGAACATTGGCTCGGCACCGACACCTTCGGCCGTGACGTGCTGTCGCGCATCATTCACGGTGCGCGCACCGCGTTGCTGGTCGGGTTCCTGTCGTCGTTCGTCGGCTCGACGCTCGGCGCGGCCGTGGGCGTGGCCTCGGCATACTTCGGCGGTCGGATCGACATGACCTTGCAATCGCTGATGGACATCCTGATTTCGTTTCCGCTGATCGTGCTCGCGCTCGCGGTCGTCGCCATCCTCGGCAAGAACATCGTCTTCGGCCTCGATCTCAATCTGATCATCGCCATCGCCATACCGATGGTGCCGCGGGTCTATCGCGTGGTGCGTTCGTCGGGGCTGGCGATCCGCGAAATGGCCTACATCGACGCCGCCCGCACCGCCGGCTTCTCGCATAGCCGGATCGTCTTCCGCCACATTGCCCCGAACGTGGTCGCGCCGTACCTGATCATGGTGACCGCGCTGGTCGCCCAGGCGATCCTGCTCGAGGCTTCGCTCTCGTTCCTCGGCCTCGGCGTGACCGAGCCGACCGCCGCCTGGGGCTTGATGCTGTCGGGCACCGCCGACGATTTCTATCAGCAGGCGCCGTGGATGATTATTTTCCCGGGCCTCGCCATCAGTCTTGCCGTATTCGCTTTCAATCTGTTCGGCGATTCATTGCGCGACTGGCTGGATCCCAAGATCAAACTTTGATGGACATGCGCGGTCCACTCGACGGAGTCATGGTGCTGGACCTGACCCGGGTCCTGGCCGGTCCCTATTGCACGCTGGTGTTGTCGGACTTGGGCGCCCGCGTCGTCAAGGTCGAAACGCCGAAGGGCGGCGACGACGCGCGTCACTTCGGCCCGTTCGTCAAGGACCGCTCGGCCTATTTCGTCTCGCTCAATCGCGGCAAGGAAAGCATCGCCCTCGATCTCAAGCTCGACGCCGACCGTGCGATCTTCGAGCGGTTGCTCGGTATTACCGATGTGCTGGTCGAAAACTTCCGTCCCGGCACGATGGAAAAACTCGGCTACGGCTACGGCACTCTGAAACCACGCTTTCCCCGCCTGATCTATGCCGCGGCGTCGGGGTTCGGCCATACCGGTCCCTATTCGTCCCGGCCCGCCTACGACATGGTGGTGCAAGGCATGGGCGGCATCATGAGTTTGACCGGCTATCCCGGCGGGCCACCAACTCGAGTGGGGAGTTCGATCGGCGACATCACCGCCGGGTTGTTCACGGCGATCGGCGTCGCGTCCGCCCTGTTCCACCGCGCGCGCACGGGCGAAGGGCAGATGATCGACGTCGCTATGCTCGATTGCCAGGTCGCGATCCTGGAAAACGCCATCGCCCGCTACACCGCCACCGGCGAGGTGCCGGGGCCGCTCGGCGCGCGCCATCCGACCATCACGCCGTTCGGCGCCTTCACCGCAGCCGACAGGCATCTGATCATTGCCGCCGGCAACGACGCGCTGTTCGCGAAACTGTGCGAGGCGCTGGGGCGGACTGATCTCGTCGCCAATCCTCTGTTCCGCACCAACCCGCTGCGCACGGAGCACAACGCCGCACTCAAGGATGAAATGGAATCCGCGCTCGCTAAGAAGACCGTGGCCGAATGGCTGGCGATCCTGGAAAAAGCCGGCGTGCCGTGCGGTCCCATCAACAACGTCGCCCAGGTGCTGGCCGATCCGCACGTGCGCGCCCGCAACATGGTGGTGACGTCCGACGATCCCGTGGCGGGGAAGGTCACCATGGCGGGCAACCCGATCAAGATGTCGGCGTTCGCCGATCCGACGACGCGCGGGCGTGCGCCCGACCTCGACGCCGACCGAACGCGCATCTTGAAGGAACTCGGGCTGAATTAATCGTCGTTCTCGATCCGTTTGCGCGCGTCGGCGAGGCTCGTGACGAAATCCACGCCCGCCGGCCAGCCGGAGAGGTGGTGCTTCGGATCGCGGAGCAGCGCCAGCGTCGGAATGCCGGCGGCGCGCGCGGACGCGGCGCCTTGGGGCGAATCCTCGATCGCCAGCGCGGCAGCCGGCGCGCAACTCGTTCGCGCGAGCGCGGCGAGATAGGGATCCGGCGCTGGCTTGCCGCGCGCGACCGCGTCCCCTCCCACCACCACGTCGACCAAACCGTCAAGTCCCGCGCGCGCGAGCCAGGCACGGGTGCGCGCTTCGCCGTTGGAGGTGACGACACCGGTTGTCCATCCCTTCGTTTTCGCCGTCGTCAGCAGATCGCGCGCGCCCGGGCTCGGCGGCACCGCGCCGTAGACTTCTTCGATCAGCGCCTGATAACGCACGAGCAACTCGGCTTCCGGCTGGGGAAGGCCGTGGGTGGCTTTCAAAACGCGAATGCATTCCGGGATCGGGGGACCGTTGAGGCGGTTAAACTCGGCGTCGCTCGGAACCAGCCCCGCACCTTCCATGAACCGCCGGTAGACGGACTTCATCGCGTCGAGGCTGTCGGCGAGCGTGCCGTCGAGATCGAGCAATAAGGCGCGGGTCTCAGTCGGCGGCATCGTCGGGCTTCAGCCCCTCGCCCGTCTCGATTGCACGTCGGGCCTTGCGGCCGGCGATGCGATCAAGATGACGCGGGTGCGCCCCCAGGGTCCGTTGACCGGGGCGGAGAATGGCAAAATTATCGTTTTCGCGCAGGATTTCCCCTTTCTTGATCGGGCGCGTTGCTTGAAGACCGCGCCGGGCGTAAGCCGCGAGTTCCTGTTCGGCATCGAGCACGCGCTTTACGCCGTCTCCCAGCGCTTGTTCGGCCAAGCGCACTTCGGCGACGAGCCGCTTCAATTCATCCGGAATCAACGCAAACGAATGATCCGGGCCTGGCAACCGGTTGTCGAGCGTATAGTGCTTTTCGATTACGCGTGCGCCGAGCGCGACCGCCATGACCGGCCCGAGTGCCGGCTCGCGGCTATGATCGGAAAGGCCGGCTGCGACACCGAAGCGTTTCTTTAGCCACGGAATCGTCGATAGGTTGAGGCTCGTAATCGGTGCGGGATATTTCGCCGTACACTGCATCAAGCAGATATCCTTTCCGCCGTTGGCGTGAAACGTGTCCACCGCCCAGGCAATGTCGCTTTCGACGCTCGCTCCGGTCGACAGCACGAGCGGTTTGCCGGATCGACCGGCGAGTTCGAGCAGACGCAGATGGCTGATCTCGTAGGACGCGATCTTGTGAACCGCCACATGCGGGTCGATGGCGGCGAAATCTTCGGGTGAAAACGGGGTCGACATGAAAGCAATTCCGCGCGTGCGGCAGTAGGCGGCGAGCTCCGGCACCATGCCATGCGGCATGGCCAGATCGGCAAAGATGTCTCGGATATCCTCCTTGATGCCGGTATCGGAGAGATAGTCGCTGTGCCCCGCATTCGCGACGTAGACGCTTTCCGGACGGTAGGTCTGGAACTTGACTGCGTCGGCGCCGGCCTCTACCGCGACGTCGATCAGGGCCTTGGCCATGGCCATGTCGCGTTTGGCCGTACCCATACGCCAGTTTGAGCCGGCTTCGGCGATGACGAAAACCCGGCCGCGGCGCCAAAACGCGGGGGTCAATTCATCAACGTAGCGAACGATGGCGCAATCCTCGCCAGTGTCGGCAACCGTTTTGCGCGCGGGGCCGAGCTCCGCGTACCCGGCGTTAACGAAGGTCTTATGCGACGTTTTGTTTTCCGCGCGTACCTCGGCAATGACGCTGTCCACGCCTTGCGCGGTCAAGTGGGGGCGGATCGCGCGCAAGATCATCGTGCCCAGGCCGCGCCCGCGCACCTCGGGCGCGAGATTGATGGAGATATCCACGATCAATCCGGACAGTCCTTGCGGGTGCGCAATGCGCCGGAACCGCAAGAAGCCGACCCGCTTGCCATTTTCGAGCGCGAAAACCGGTTTGGGCGATCCATCGCTGGCAAAATAACGGTCGCGGTACTCGGGCCAGAAATCCTCCCACACCTTAGGCGCACGATGAAAAGCGCTGGCGAGTGATTGGGGGTCGTTGCGCCAAGCCATCACTTCCCGCGCGTGAGATTCGACCGGCAGGCACGATTCGAAGGATATGGTGGAAGAGGTCATATATGAACCATCGGCGGCACTGCCTGTCGCACGGGATCGTTTCGCGGAGGCGATAATAACGTTATCGTGGCGTTATGGTAACCGTTCACGCCCTTTCGCCCAATGTCGAGGTGATCGCCGGCAGCGAGGCCCCCGCCCTGCCCCCGGCCCTGGAAGCCGAAGTTACGGCGATCTGGAACGCGGAGCGGGCCCGCCGATACGGCCTAGTCGATGGACTCATCTTCAGCGTCGAGCGATTCTCGGCCGCCCGGATCGAGGGGCGCTATGTTCCCTACCGCCGTCTCGTCGCCCAGCGCGCCGATCCGACCTTGTTCGCCGATCTTCGCGTCCGTCCGCTCGCCGTGTCGGGCGTACTGACCTGCAAGGGGGGAATTGTGTTCGGCCGTCGGGCGGCGGACGTCGCCGACGATCCGGGCCGCTGGGAACTGGTACCCTCGGGCGGCGTGTCGCCGGACAGCGCCGGCCCAGGCCGCCGCGTCGACCTCGGCCGACAGATTTGCGCCGAACTGGCTGAAGAAGTGGGCCTGAAATCGGCCGACGTCAGTTCGCTCAAGGTGATTTGCGCGGTCGAGGACGACGAGACCCGCGTGATCGACGTCGGAATCGCGATCATGTCCCCGCTTATTAGCGCAGAGATTCTCGCCCGCCACGGGCGCAACGTCAGCCGCGAATATTCCGAACTCGCGGTCGTGTCCCGGCGCAACCTTACCGAGTTCGTCACTGCGCGTGCCGTTATTCCGGTCTCGCGCGCGCTGCTTGAGCAGGTCGGTTTCACATTCGCCAGATGAGCAGTCGTCCCCCGCGCCAGTCGTCGAGATCGACGACTTGATTCGGCGTTTCTCCGGGGACCTCGAAGGTGTTGGAGACGAACAGGCTGCCCGGAGACATTTCGCTTCGCGCTTTCCGGAACAGTTCGGCCATGGGCGCGGGCGAGAGAAACGCGTAGACCACGTCATAGCCGCCGAGGTGGTGGTTTCGGAAATCGCCGTGCATGACCCGGGCATGCGGCAAGCCGGCGAAGGTCGCACGCAACCAGGATAGCGCGAACGGCAGCGGCGCCGACTCGATGCCGAGAAATTCACCGTCGGCTCTTTTCGCCGCGAGGGCGAGCACGGTACCGCCGAGACCCGAGCCGAGATCGAGAAAACGTGCCCGCCCGGAGGGCAAAAGCCTCGCCAATTCCGCCTTGGCCCGCCGGCTGGAGAGATAGAGCGGAACCCGATTCGAACCCGCATTCCAAAAAACGAGCGCGAACACCCCGGACAGGACGAGGTACACCCACCCCGGAATCGGAAGCGCCAGCAATACGCCTGCCGCCGGCGGCAGGACGAGATTGATGGGTATCCACCAGCGCGCGAGGCCGAACCGGATACCGATTAAGCTGGCGGCGATTCCCTGGGCCGCGAGCACCAGCAACAGCGGCGGTGCCTTTCCGAACGCATATTCGGCGGCGAAGGAGATGCCGAAAGCGGCCATCGCGCCCGCGCCTTGCGCCAGCACCGCGGCGAAAAAGGGTACGTCTCCTCGGGCGGCAAGCAACGCCTCGGCGATTCGGGTCATGGCGCCATTCCGCCCAGCCCGTGATAGTTTCCGCGTGCGAACAGGAGCGGCTCGCGGTTCTCGTCGAATACGAGCCGTTCCACCTGTCCCACCACGATCACGTGATCGCCGCCGTCGTGACGCCCGGTCCGGACGCATTCGAGGTTGGCGACGCATCCCTCCAAGATCGGAACGCCACGAGCCCAAGCGTGCCAAGCGACATTCCGGAATCGGTCGCCATCGGTGGTAGAAAATGCCACTGACAGGTGGCGCTGCTCGACCGATAGGACGTTGACCGCAAAATGCTGCGCCGACTCGAACACGGAGGCCAAGCGGGCTTGCCGATCGAGGCAGATCAGCACCAACGGCGGCTCCAGCGACAAGGACGTGAACGCATTGACCGTCATGCCCTCGGGCTGGCCAGTGTTGGGGTCAAGGCCTGTTACCACCGTCACGCCAGTCGCGAATTGCCCCAGAGCGCGGCGGAACCGGTCGGCTGTGACGGGGTCGGATGGGATTCGTTCGGGTTGTCGCATGATCCTCGGATTCGGGTCGAAATCACGCGCCGAGCCCAGGGCGCGCGTATCGTCGGAATGGGAAAAAGCCCTGGGATCAGAGGCTATTACAGTTAACGGGGGGCGCGATAGCGCTTGAGTTTGACCGCAACCCCAACCAAACTAGCGCCCGCCGGGCAAAAGGCAAGACCGGGGCCGCCCAAAGTACGATTGGCATCGCGAACCCGGCCAGGGAATGCTCAAGGACAGCGATGTTCTTTATCATCGGCTTGATCGTCGTCTACGCCAGCGTCATCGGGGGCTATTCCGTCCACGGCAATCTCTCGGTTCTCTGGCAGCCGCTGGAATTCATCATCATTCTGGGCGCGCTGACCGGCGCCTTCATCATCTCCAGCCCAAAACCGGTCCTGATCGGCACGCTCAAGTCATTCGGCACCGCGATCAAGGGCGCCAAATACAAGCAGGTTCATTATCTCGAGCTGCTCGGCGTTCTCTACGCGGTGTTCCGGCTGGCCAAGACCAAGGGGGATCTTGCCCTCGAAAGCCACGTCGAGAAGCCGGCGGAAAGTCCCCTATTCGCCAATTTTCCGACTTTTCTCGCCGATCATCACGCGGTCGAGTTTCTATGCGATTATCTCCGCCTTGTCACCCTGGGGGCGAAGAGTCCGCACGACATTGAGGGGATCATGGACCGCGACCTTGAGGTCCATCATCAGGAACAGCACGCCATCGTCAGCACGATCCGGACGTTCGCCGACGGCGCGCCGGCGATGGGTATCGTTGCCGCCGTGCTCGGGGTGATCGTGACCATGGGGTCGATCACCGAACCGCCGGAAATCCTCGGCAAGCTGATCGGCGCGGCGCTGGTCGGCACCTTCAGCGGCATTCTCGTCTGTTACGGCACCATGTCGCCGATCGCCACCGCGGTCGAGGCCGCTAATAATTCGGACGCCGCTTATCTCGCCTGCATTAAGGCGGCGATCGTCGGCCATATGAACGGGTATGCCCCGCAGATTTCGATCGAATTCGCCCGTAAGCAGATTTCGTCCGACTTGCGCCCGACCTTCGCCGAGGTCGAGGCGATGATCCAGAACGTGCCGACGACCGCCTGAACGGGGCGGCCGAGGCATAATAGAACAAGTTCGCCATGGCTGAAAATTCCGCGGCACCCTCCGTCCAGCCAATCATCCTCAAGCGGATCAAGAAAGCCGCTCACGGATCGCACGGCGGCGTGTGGAAACTTGCCTACGCCGACTTCGTGACGGCGATGATGGCGTTCTTCCTGTTGCTGTGGCTCTTGAATTCCGTCACCCAGGAACAGTTGCAGGGCATCTCCAACTATTTCGCGCCGGTAACCACGTCGCGCTCGCAAACCGGCTCGGGCCAGGTGCTCGGCGGCAAGACCGTCGGCGACCCCGGCGCCGCGGAAAGCCCCACCTCGCGCGCGACCGTGACCCAGGATCTGCCTCCGCCCAAGGTCGGCACAGGTGCCGAAGCCGGCGAAGGCGCTGCCGAGGACGACGGCCGCAAAGCCCAGGAAGAGGAGCAATTCAAGGAAGCCGAACAGGAATTGCGCAAGGCGGTCGAAAGCGTGCCGGCGCTGCGCCAACTTGCCAACAGCCTGCTGATCGACAACACGCCCGAGGGCCTGCGTATCCAGATCGTCGACCAGCAGGGTCTCGCCCTTTTTCCTGCGGGCAGTTCCGAGATGTATCTGCACACCCGCCGGCTGCTCGAGGTTGTCGCCAAGGTTATTCTCGACCTTCCGCAGAAAATTTCGATCGCCGGCCACACCGACTCGACCGGCTATACCGACGAAACCAAGTTCAGCAACTGGGAGCTGTCGGCGGATCGGGCCAACGCCGCGCGGAGGACCCTGCTCGGGTTCCATGTTCCGAAGGAACGGGTCGGACTGGTCACCGGCAAGGCTTATGTCGATCCGCTCAAACCCGAGGATCCGGCCCATCCGAGCAACCGACGGCTGACGATCGTGTTGCTGCGCGGCACCGGCGATCCGGCCTCGGTGGTGAAAAAGCCGGCCCAAGGCGAGCCGCGCCGCATCCGCGAGGCCCTGCCCGGCCTCGATGCCATTCGCGAACGCCAAATTCAGGACGAAAACCGAACCGCGCCCCAATCCGCGCCGCCTTCGAATCCGGCCCCGGCGTCCCAGGCCGTGCCGCCCGCGCGCCCGCCCGCAACATCGCCCGCGATACCGTCCGCGAGCGCACCCCTGCCGCCTCCCGCCGCCGCGAGCGAATCCTCGCGGCAACAATTTAAAGGCGGCGGGGATTCGCCCGCCGCGCCGCCGGGAACGCAGCCGGCCGCGCGCGATATCCTTCCCGGCCTCGACGAAATCCGCGAACGTCAGCGGCGCGAGGACGCGGCGAAGAAACAGAAGCAATGAACAGGCACGCCCGCGTGGTTTAGTCTCGGCCATGAAGCTCAAGCCCATCCAAGACGCGCGGTTCTTCTTCGCCACCTCGCCGCTGGCTTGTCCGTATCTCGAGGGTCGGATGGAGCGCCGCGTGGTCGCCGAATTGGTCGGGCGCGACGCTGCCGCCCTGCACGACGCCCTCACCCACGCCGGATTTCGGCGCAGCCACGCCATCGTCTACGCACCCGCCTGCACCGGCTGCGACGCCTGCATTCCGGTTCGGATCGTCGCCCGCGACTTTCGCCCCAACCGGACCCAGGCGCGCCTGCTGGCCCAGGGTCGCGCGGCGTTCACCGTCGAGGAGCGGCCGCCGATCGCCACCCGCGAGCAGTTCTCCCTCTTCGTCGATTACCAGCAATCCCGCCATGCCGAAGGCGACATGGCGCGCATGGATTTCGAGGATTATCGGGCCCTGATCGAGGACACGCCGGTGGACACGGTGATCGTCGAGGTGCGCGATGGCGATCAATTGGTCGGCGCCTGCCTCGCCGATCGGGTCGGCGACGGTCTGTCGGCGGTCTACAGCTTCTTCGACTCTGAACGGGCCAAGGCGAGCCTCGGCACCTTCATGATCCTGTGGCTGGTCGAACGCGCCCGGTCGATGAAGAAGCCTTACGTCTATCTCGGCTATTGGATCGCCGATTGCCAGAAGATGTCCTACAAGTCGAAGTTCCGGCCGGTCGAAATGCGCGACGCGCGCGGTTGGCGGCTGCTGTCCGACGCGAAAGGCTGACATTGGGGCCATGAAACGCCGTAATTTTTTGCGTCGCGCTCTCGCCGCTTCCGCCGCCGCGCCGGCCGCCGCGTTCGGCGCCTCCGCGCTGGGCCAAGGCCGGCGCGAGCTGCGCATGGTCACGGCGTGGCCGAAGAATCTGCCCGGCCTCGGCACCGGAGCCGAGCGGCTCGCGCGCGCGATCGGCGAGGCGACCGACGGGGCGCTCATCATCAAGGTTTTCGCCGCCGGCGAACTGGTGTCGGCTGATGGCGCGTTCGACGCGGTCATCGACGGTACCGCCGATATCTACCATGCGCCCGATTATTATTTCCGCGACAAGTCGCCGGCGTTCAATTTCTTCACCACCATTCCGTTCGGCATGACCGCGGCCGAAATGGACGCCTGGATCTATCACGGCGGCGGCCAGCAACTGTGGGATGAAATCCACGCCTCGTTCGGCATCAAGCCGTTGCTTGCCGGCAATTCGGGCGTGCAGGCGTTCGGCTGGTTCCGGCGGGAGATCAAGGCGATTGAAGATTTCAAAGGTCTTCGCTTTCGCGTGTCGGGCTTGGCCGGGGAAGTGTTGCGGAATTTCGGCGTCGACCCCGTATCGCTGCCGCCCAACGGGATTTTCAGGGCATTCAAGAAGAACGAACTCGACGCGGTCGAATGGGTCGGCCCGTGGAACGACCTGGCCCTTGGCCTTCATAAGCTCGCCCGCTTCTACTATTTCCCCGGCGTGATGGAACCGAGCGCGGCGTTGACCTGCGGGTTCAACAAGCGCGTCTGGGATGGCCTGTCCGCCACTTATAAGAGGGCCATCGCCGACGCGGTCGCCGCCGACAACAAGCTGACCCAGTCGGAATTCTACGCCCGCAACATCGACGCCCTCGACACCCTCAAGAACGAACACGGCGTCCAGATCCGGCGCCTGTCGGACGACATCGTGCGTCAATTGGGAACGGCCGCGGGTGACGTGGTCGCCAAGCTCGGGCGCTCGGACGTGGCCACCCGCAAGGTTTACGACTCTTATCTCGCCTTCCGCAAGCGGGCGATCGCCTGGTCGGGCATCGCCCTTCAGTCGACACTCGCCGCTCGCGCCCTGCCCTTCAAGTTCGGGGGATGAGTTCCGCCGTCACGGTCCGCCGAATTTGCGCGAGGTCGGGAATCCCTTGAACGGCATCATGCCGGCCTGCCCGCGCTTGCCGATCCAGTCCTTGATCGCGGCCTCGGTGCGGGTCTGCTCCCTGGTTTTCCACACCAGCCCTTCCTTGAGGTTGAGGGTGGTGATGTCGGAAAGCCCGCCTTCCTTATAGCGCTGCAGGATAACCCCGCGCCCGCGCGCCATTTCCGGCAACTCGGCGAGCGGGAAGATCAAAAGCTTGCCCTTGGTGCCGACGCAGGCGATCGCGTCCGAACCCTCACGCACCACCGTGCACGCCGCGGCCCGTTCCTTGTCGCCGAGGTTGAGGATTTGCTTGCCGTTGCGGGTCTGCGCCAGCACCTCGTCCTCGGGGACGGTGAAGCCGCGCCCCTCGCGCGAGGCGACGATCAGCTTGCGCCTGCCCGCATATGGAAACAGGGCAACGACCTCGTGCTCGTTGCCGAGCTCGATCATCAGGCGGATCGGCTCGCCGTGGCCGCGCCCCGGAGGCAGCTTATCGCCGGCGAGCGTGTAAAACCGCCCGTTGCTGGCGAAGACCAGGATCTTGTCGGTGGTCTGGGCGTGCACCGCGAAGGCCGGCCCGTCGCCTTCCTTGAATTTCAGCTCGGAAAAATCGGCGAGGTGACCCTTGACCGTGCGCAGCCAGCCTTTTTCCGAACAAACCACGGTGATCGGTTCGCGCTCGACGAAGGATTCGATCGGCGGCGTTTCGGCGATCGGCGGCTTGCCGATCTGGGTGCGCCGCCGCCCCAGTTCCGTCTTGGCGCCGAACTCGCGGCGGATGTCCGCGATCTCGTCGGCGATCCGGCGCCAGCGCTTGCCTTCGTCCTTGAGCAGCGCCTTGATCTCGGCCCGCTCCGCGACCAGCGCCTTGTGCTCGGCTTTGATCTCCATTTCCTCGAGCTTGCGCAATTGGCGAAGCCGCATGTTGAGGATCGCTTCGGCCTGGGTCTCGGAGAGCTTGAAGGCGCTCATCAATTTGGGTTTGGGCTCGTCCTCGGTGCGGATGATTTTGATGACCCGGTCGAGATTGAGATAGGCGATCAGCAGGCCGTCGAGAATTTCGATCCGGGCCTCGATCTTGCCGAACCGGAACTTAGAGCGGCGCACCAGCACCTCGTGGCGGTGATCGAGGAACGCCTGCAACGCCTCGCGCAGGCCCATGACGCGCGGGGTGTTGTCGGCATCCAGCACGTTGAGGTTGAGGGCGACGCGGGTTTCCAGTTCGGTCTGGCGGAAGAGGTGCTCCATCAGCACCGCCGGATCGACCGCGCGGTTCTTGGGCTCCAGCACGATACGCACGGTTTCGGTCGATTCGTCGCGAATGTCGTCGAGCAGCGGCAACTTCTTCGCCTGCAGCAGTTCGGCGATCTTCTCGATCAGGCGCGATTTCGGAACCTGCCACGGGATTTCCGTTACCGCAATCCGCCACGTGCCGTGGCCGAGCTTTTCGACCTCCCAGCGCGCGCGGAGTCGAAAACTTCCCCGCCCGGTCTTGTAGGCTTCGACCACGGATTGGCGCGGCTCGACCAGCACGCCTCCGGTCGGAAAATCGGGACCCGGCACCAGTTCGGCCAGCGTGCCGGCGTGCGCCTTGGGCGACTTGATGAGATGCAGCAGCGCGTCGGCCAGCTCGCCCACGTTGTGGGGCGGGATGCTGGTCGCCATGCCGACCGCGATGCCGGCGGCGCCGTTGGCGAGCAGGTTGGGAAAACGCGCCGGCAGCACCACCGGCTCGGAGTCCTCGCCGTCGTAGGTCGGGCGGAAATCGACCGCGTCCTCGTCGATGCCTTCGAGCAGCGCGGTCGCCACCGCCGTCAGCCGCGCCTCGGTGTAGCGCATGGCGGCCGCGTTGTCGCCGTCGATGTTGCCGAAGTTGCCCTGCCCGTCCACCAGCGGATAACGCACGGCGAAATCCTGGGCGAGGCGCACCATGGCGTCGTAAACGGCGGTGTCGCCGTGCGGGTGGAATTTGCCGATCACGTCGCCGACCACGCGCGCGCATTTCTTGAATCCCTGGTCGGGATCGAGCCGCAACTGGCGCATGGCGTAGAGCAGCCGCCGGTGCACCGGTTTCAGGCCGTCGCGCACGTCGGGCAGCGAACGCGCCATGATGGTCGAGAGCGCATAGGCGAGATAGCGTTCCGACAACGCATCCGCCAGCGGCGTCGGACGGATGTCATCGTTCGCGGGGGATTCGGTCTTGGCGGGGCGTTTGCTCATGGGGCGGGTATAGAGAACTTGGCGCAGCGCGGTCAATCGCCGACCAAGCGGAGCATCGCCAAGCGCCGGCGCGCGGCGGGCAAGGGTTTGCCGTGGGGGGCGAAGACGTGGCGTTCGAGAAAGTGCGCGGTCAGCGCCAAGCCGCGTGCGACCGATTCGGCCCCGGCCGCTTCGGCGCCCCTGGCGAGGAATTCGGGCAGCGGCAGCAATCGCTCGCGCCACGGTCCGGCGGCATCCGCCGACACCGCGCGGCCCGTGCGCGGCGACACGAACGCGAGATTCGATTCGGTCCCGGTCGCGGCGCATCGGGTGAGATCGAGGCCGAAGCCGAGATCGGCGAGCAGGCGCACTTCCCAGCGGATATAAGCCTCAGGCCACGCGGGTTGTTCGGCGACCAGCGCGCCGAACAGAAGCGCGAGCGCGTCGTGCACCGCCGGGTGCGGCTCGCGCTCGGGTAAGGCCGCATCCGCGAGCGCGCACGCGGAGGCCAGCGCCGCGAGCCGCAGCGGGTCGTTAAACACCCCGGCGGCGAAGGTCCGGTCGGGTTCCAAGGTGAACGTGCCGAGATGTTCGGGCAACCTGGCCCGCCAGCGCGCGTGGACGGCGTTGCCGGGTTGCAACATGGCACGCCCGCGCTTCCCCCACCCACCCCGTACCAGGCCCGCGTGACGGCCGTGGACGCGGGTCAAAAGGGTCGCGACCGCAGCGGCCTCGCCGTGGCGGCGGGCCGAGAGCACGATCCCGTCGTCATTCCATTCCATGGAAGCCATCTTATGGTGCTCGCCGGACCGTCGCGCAACCGAGGAGGCCATGACGGGCCCGGTCGGGGGTGTTAAAGTGCGCGGCTGCCACGGTTTGCGTCGGAATCAGGAGAATGCCGTTCATGACCGATAAGAGTTTCGATTTTTCCGCGACCCACAAGAAATGGATGGAGCGCGATTCGGCTGTCGTGCTCGGCTGGCGCTACCACCCCAAGGTCATCTTCCGCTCGGGGCGCGGCACCGTCATCACCGACGTGGATGGCAAGGACTATTACGACCTCAACTCCGGGATGATGTCGCTGCCGCTCGGCCATTCGCACCCCGAGGTGACCGAGGTCATCCGCGACGTGGCCGGGAAAATGGTCCACCAGTCGTCGTGGTACACGAATCCGTGGGCGATCGAACTCGCCGAATTGATCGGCAGCACCCTTCCACCCGGCCTCAAGCTGGTCAATTTCGCGGTCACCGGCTCGGAGGCGAACGAGATCGGCATGCGCATGGCGATCGCCAAGACCGGAAAGTTCGACATTGTTTCCGTCATTCGCGGCTTGCACGGCGGTTCGCTCGCGGTCGAGGCGATGACCACCGTCGGCGGCGGCCGGCGCAAGGGCTTGGGGCCGCTGATCATGCCAGCGCGCGCCAACGCGATCCTGCCGCCGTTCTGCTACCGCTGTTCGGTCAACCTCACCTATCCATCCTGCGACGTGAAGTGCCTCAAGACCAGCGAAGAGTTGATGGAGCATCTCACCACCAAGGAAGTCGCCGGCGTGATCGCCGAGCCGATCCTGGTACCCGGCGGCATGATCGTGCCGCCCAAGGAATGGCTGCCGCGCCTGAAGGAGTTGACCCGGCGCTGGGGCGCGCTCCTGATCCTCGACGAGATGCAGCTCGCGCCCGCGCGCACCGGCAAGTTCTGGGCGTTCGAGCATACCGGAACCGTTCCCGACGTGGTGACCTTCGGCAAGGGCATGTCGGCCGGATTCGCGGTGTGCGGCGCGGTCACCACCAAGGAAATCGCCGACGAGGTCAGCGGCAAGCTGGGTTTGCCGTGGTCGGGAACTTACCCGGGCGATCCGCTCGCGTGCGCGGCGGCGAAGAAAACCATCGAGATCGTGCTCCGCGACAAGCTGGCCGAACGGTCGGCGAAACTGGGCGCGATTCTGCGCACAAAACTCGAAGGCCTGCGCGATCGCTACGAATGCATCGGCGACGTGCGCGGCGAAGGCCTTTACCAGATGCTCGACATCGTCATCGACAAGAAGAGCCGCGCGCCCGACCCGGCGATGGGCGAGCGGATCCGCTATAACCTCCTGCTCGAAGGCGTGGCCGCGATCTGCGTCAAGAACTTCATGCGCGTTTCGCCGCCCCTGATCATCACCGAAGCCGAGATCGACGACATCGTGGGACGTCTCGACGTGGCGGTCCGGCGTTCGCTCGAAGGCCATCCCAAGGACGTGGACTTTTCGTCTTCCAGTTCCTTGGCCGAGACCCGAGGGCGCCGGGCGGCGGAATAAGCGCCTTTGGGCCCGTGGGGGCCCTGTCGGCGCGGGGTTTTTTCGGTTGCCTCCGCGCGAAAAAGAGCTACCCTGTCACTTGGAATTATTGAGTAAAGCGTTAACAAACCAGGGAGAAATCCAAATGACCCGTATTTTCCGTACCGCCCTTGCCGCCGCGGCGGTCGTTCTCGCCGGCGCCCTGCCCGCCTTGGCGCAGGAGTCGCCGACGTTGAAGAAAATCAAGGCCGCCGGCGAAATCGCGGTCGGGCATCGCGAGGCCTCGGTACCGTTCGCCTTCATGAACAAGGAAGGCAAGCCCGAAGGCTATTCGATCGATATCTGCATGAAGATCGTCGACGAAGTGAAGAAAGAGCTCAACATGCCGGGCCTGAAGGTCAAGTTCGTGCCGATCAACGCCCAGACCCGCATTCCGCTCATTGCCAACGGTACCATCGACATCGAATGCGGCTCGACCACCAGCAACCTGACACGCGCCAAGCAGGTCGACTTCCTGCCGGTTACCTTCATCACCGGCTCCAAGCTTCTGGTGAAGAAAGGCTCGGGCATCAAGAGCCTCAACGATATGAACGGCAAGCGCATCTCGTACTCCAGCGGCACCACCAACGAGAAGGCCTTCCTGGCCGAAGCCGAAAAGCGCAAGCTGAAGGTCGAGTCCGTGCCGGTGAAGGACCATCCCCAGGCGATGCTGAACCTCGAAAGCGGTCGCGTCGACGCCTACGTTTCCGACGACGTGCTGCTTTACGGCATGGTTAGCACTTCCAAGGATCCGAGCCAGTGGGAAGTGGTCGGCGAGTTCTTCTCCTACGATCCCTACAGCCTGATGATCCCGCGCAACGATTCCGAGTACCGCCTGCTCGCGACCCGCGTGGTCGCCGATCTGATGCGCTCGGGCGAGATGGAAAAAATCTACAACAAGTGGTTTAATCCCGGCCCGACCAACATCAAGATGCCCTTGAGCGCGGATCTCAAGAAGGCATTCGAGATCCAGGCCCTGCCGTACTAATCCGTCCTGCCGATGTCCGCCCGCTTCCCCCCGGAGGCGGGCGGATGGCTTTCCAGCGGGAAGCCTGAGAGAGGGATCAGGCGATGAACTACAGGTGGGATTGGGGCGTCCTGCTGCGGGAGCCCTATTTCGATTGGATTTGGCAAGGGTTCGGCTGGACCTGCGCGGTCGCGATCTTGGCCTGGGTCATCGCCCTCGTCCTCGGTTCGGTGATCGGGGTGATGCGGACGATGCCACACCCCCTTCCTCGCGCGATCGGCGCCGCCTACGTCGAGCTGTTCCGCAACATCCCCCTGCTGGTGCAGCTGTTCCTCTGGTATTTCGTGGTGCCGGAGTTGCTGCCGCGCGACGCCGGCATGTTTCTGAAGCGCGGCATGCCGATGCCGGAGTTCTGGACGGCGGTCGTATGCCTCGGCTTCTACACCGGGGCGCGGGTGGCCGAGCAGGTGCGTTCGGGGATCGGCGCGATCCGCGCCGGCCAGCGCCAGGCGGCGCTCGCCATCGGCCTGACTCAGGTGCAGGTCTACCGCCACATCCTGATCCCGGTCGCCTACCGCATCATCATACCGCCGCTGACCAACGATTTTCTCGGCGTGTTCAAGAATTCCTCGCTGGCGCTCACCATCGGCGTGATTGAGTTGACCGCCCGCAGCCGCCAGATCGAGGAATACACCTTCCAGGGTTTCGAGGCGTTCACCGCCGCGACCGTGCTCTATAGCGCCGTCACCGTCATCGTGCTGACCCTGATGCACGTCACCGAAAAGCGTACCCGGATTCCGGGCATGATCGCGCTGGAGGCGAAATAGCATGTTCGGCGGGTTCGATTTTGCCGTGGTCGAACGCGCTCTGCCGCTGCTGTGGCAAGGAATGCTGTTCACCCTGCAGTTGACCGGGCTCGCGATCTGCGGCGGCGTCCTGTTCGGAACCTTGCTCGCGCTGATGCGGCTGTCGCCGATCGCGCCGCTGTCGTGGTTCGCCGCGTCCTATGTCAACTTTTTCCGCTCGCTGCCGCTGATTCTGGTGATTTTCTGGTTCTACTTCCTGGTGCCGAAGCTGCTGGGGCGGCCGATCGGCGGTTTTCATTCGGTGCTGATCGCCTTCATCATGTTCGAGGCGGCGTATTACTGCGAAATCATCCGCGCCGGCATCCAAAGCGTGACACGCAACCAGGTTTACGCCGGTTACGCGCTCGGCCTCACCTACGGCCAGACCATGCGTCTCATCATCCTGCCGCAGGCGTTCCGCAACATGTTGCCGGTGCTGCTGACCCAATCGATCATCATGTTTCAGGACACCTCGCTGGTCTATGTGGTCGGGCTCAAGGACTTTCTCACTACCGCCGACTTGATCGCCAACCGCGATAACCGCCCGGTCGAATTGTTCCTCTTCGCTGCCGCGGTTTACCTGGTGATCTGCCTGACCGGATCGATCATTGCCCGCCGTCTGCAACGGAAGTACGCCATATGATCGAAATGAAGAATGTCGACAAGTGGTTCGGCGAGTTTCACGTGCTGAAAAATTGCACCACGTCGGTCGCCAAGGGCGACGTGGTGGTGGTGTGCGGTCCCTCGGGTTCGGGCAAAAGCACGTTGATCAAGTGCGTCAACGGCCTCGAGCCTTTCCAGAAAGGCACCATCACGGTCAACGGCGTGTCGGTCGGCGACCCCGCGACCAACTTGAGCAAGCTGCGCGCGCACATCGGCATGGTGTTCCAGAACTTCGAGCTGTTTCCCCACATGACCGTGATCCGCAACATCATGCTCGGCCAGGTCAAGGTGCTGGGGCGGGCCGAGGCCGAAGCCGAGGAACGCGGCATGAAGCTGCTCACCCGCGTCGGGCTCGCCGACCAGGCGGCCAAGTATCCGGCGCAGTTGTCGGGCGGCCAACAGCAGCGCGTCGCCATCGCCCGCGCCTTGGCGATGGATCCGATCGCCATGCTGTTCGACGAGCCGACCTCGGCGCTCGATCCCGAAATGATCAACGAAGTTCTCGACGTCATGGTCTCGCTCGCCGAGGAAGGCATGACCATGATGGTGGTGACTCACGAAATGGGTTTCGCCAAGAAGGTCGCCGATCGCGTCATCTTCATGGACGAAGGCAGCATCGTCGAGGACACCACCACCGAAGACTTCTTCGGCACGCCGCGCAGCGAGCGCGCGCAGCTGTTCCTCTCGAAAATTTTGTCCCATTGAGCGACTCGTTCAAGGATCGCCCCGATCTGGTCGGCGTGCTGGGCGGCATGGGCCCGCTCGCCACCGCCGATTTCTTCGTCAAGCTGATCGCCGCGACCCCGGGCGAACGCGACGAGGACCACGTACCGACCGTCGTCTGTTCCTGCCCGCAACTGCCGTCGCGGGTCGCGCCGATCCTGAATCCGGGCGCCCGTTCGCCACTGCCGGAATTGAAGGAACGGCTCGAGTTTCTCCTTGGTGCCGGCGCCCGCCTGATTGTCATGCCGTGCAACACCGCGCATCACTGGTATGAAGAGTTGGCGGCGGCGGCAAAACCCATCCCTTTCCTGCATATCGCCGATGCGGCGATCGACGATATCGTCCAGTGTGGGATCGGTGGCGCGGTCGGTCTCTTGGCGACCGAAGGAACGCTCAAGTCGGGATTCTACCAGCAACGCCTGGCGGCGCGGGGATTCAAAAGCGTTCTGCCGGACGACGGGATCAACCGCATGCTGGTGCTGCCCGGCATCGCCCATGTGAAAGCAAATCGGCTGGCCGAAGCCGCTGCCCTCTTCCGCCAAGCCGTCGAACGTCTTGAACGCGCCGGCGCCGCGACCGTGATCCTTGGCTGCACCGAGATCCCAGCCGCTTTTCCGGCCGGCGATCCGTGGTTGAAGGCGCGCGCGATCGATGCCAACGAAGCGCTCGCCCACGCCACGCTTGCCTGGGCGCTTGCCGCGCGCGGGTCGGCTCAAACGTCGAAATCGAGGCCGATGGCGCGGTAGCGCTCCGGGTCTTCCTCCCACTTCTCGCGCACCTTGACGAACAGGAACAGGTGCACGCGGCGTTCGAGGATGCGTTCCAGTTCGGCGCGCGCCGCCTGGCCGATCGACTTGATGCGGGCGCCGCCCTTGCCGAGCACGATGGCGCGCTGGCCGTCGCGCTCGACGTAGATGGTCTGTTCGATGCGCACGCCGCCGTCGTTCATATCCCGCCACTGATCGGTTTCGACCGTCGCGCGGTAGGGCACTTCCTGGTGCAGTTGCAGATAAAGCTGTTCGCGCACGACTTCGGCCGCGAGCATGCGCTCGGGCATGTCCGACACTTGGTCTTCGGGAAACAACCAGGGTCCTTCCGGCACGCGCTTGGCGAACGCCGCAAGCAAATCGTCGATTCCGTCGCCGGTTTGGGCTGAAACCATAAACACATCGGAAAAAACGCCGCTCCGGTGCAAGCGGTCGGCGAGCGCGAGCAGCTTCGGTTTGTCCGCGATGTCGATCTTATTGAGCACCAGGATGACGTTCTTCCGGCCCGTCTCCGCGAGTTTCTCGACGATGGCGCGGGTGTCATCGTCCTTGTCCGGGTCGTGCGCGGAGTCAACGACCAATGCCAAAACATCCGCCTCTTCCGCTCCGCCCCAAGCAGCCGCGATCATGGCGCGATCGAGCCTCCGGCGCGGCCGGAACAGACCGGGCGTGTCGACGAAGGCGATCTGCGCGTCGCCGATGGTGCGGATGCCGAGAACGCGGGATCGCGTCGTCTGCACTTTGGGCGAGACGATGCTGACCTTGGTGCCGGTCAGCCGATTGACCAGGGTCGACTTGCCGACGTTGGGCGCGCCGAGGATGGCGACGAAGCCGGCCCGTCGGTTCGGCGCGCTCATGAACGGCCGCGCGCGCCGGACTCCAGGCGCGCCAGCAATTTCGCGGCGGCATCCTGTTCCGCGGCTCGTTTCGACGGTCCTTCGCCGCGCGCGGGCGCGTGGCCCTTGATGGCGGCCTGGATCTCGAATTGCGGCGCGTGCGCGGGGCCGCTGCGGCCGACCTCGCGATAGCCGGGCAGCGGCAAGCCGCGGCCTTGTGCCCACTCCTGAAGCGCGGACTTGGCGTCCTTGGGCGGCGGCAGAGCGTCGTCGAGCCGGCCTTGCCAGTGCGGCGCAACGAAGCATTCGGCTGCCTTCAAGCCGCCGTCGAGAAAAATCGCCGCGATCAGGGCCTCGCAGGCATCGGCGAGCATTCCGGCGCGGCCGCGCCGCAACGCCTCGGGCGCCTCGCGGGCGAGTTTTAGGTCGCGCTCCAGATCGAGGGATTCGGCGACCTCGGTCAGGGTTTCGCGTCGTACCGCGGCGACGAAGCGGCGCGCGAGCGCGGCCTCGGTCTCGTTGGGAAAACGTCGGTACAACATGTCGGCGACGATCAGGCCGAGCACCCGGTCGCCGAGGAACTCCAGGCGTTCATTGGAGTCGATTCCGCCCGCGACCGCAGCGTGGGTGAGCGCGAGCCGCAACAAGCCGGGATCGTGAAAGCGGTATCCGATCCGGCCTTCGAGGGTATCGGGCGCCGATCGCGACGGAGCCTTGCGTTTGGAGGTCCGCCGGGTTTTTCCGCGCGCCATGCCTACTCGATAGCCGTTAGCGGATGGCGGTGAACATGCGCGCGCCGCGCAGCGACGAAAACCACTCCCATACCTTCCATGCCGAACCGTCTACGGAAAAGAAGATGGCTTCGGCGCGACCGACCAGATTTTCCACCGGAATCATGCCGACCTCGTCGAGAAAGCGGCTGTCGCGGGAGCGATCGCGGTTGTCGCCCATGGCGAAGTAATGGCCGGGCGGCACGTTGAAGACGGGCGTGGTGTCTTGGAACGCGGTCTCCGACTGCTCGATCACGTAGTAGGAACGTCCGCTCGGCAGGGTTTCGCGGTAGCGGACGGCGCGGCGGACGACCCCGCTCTCGGTATAAACGGCGTCGTCGACTCGCTGGCGTGGCACCGCTTCGCCGTTGACGTAGAGAACGCTGCCACGCAGCTGGATCGTATCGCCGGGAAGACCGACGATGCGCTTGATGTAGTCGGTGCGGTTGTCGGTGGGCAGTTTGAACACGGCTACGTCGCCGCGTTCGGGGGCCTTGAACCACGCGCGGTCTGTGCCCGGAATCAGCGCCAGGCTGAACGGCAACGAATGACGGCTGTAGCCGTAGGAATACTTGGAGACGAACAGGTAGTCCCCGACCAGCAGCGTCGGGATCATCGAGCCCGAGGGTATGTTGAACGGCTCGAAGAAGAACGTCCGGATGAACAACGCGATGGCGACCGCATAGGCGACGGTCTTGACGGTTTCGGCGAAACCGCCGGAAGTCTTGGGCCGGGTCATCGCGGGAGCTTTGAACAGAGGGCCAAACATACGATTAAGGACGACGGTCGGAACGGGCGCGCCCGATCAAGCCAGCGTCCATCTGCTCTGTCAAGAACGCTTCACCCGTCGGAGGCGGCGGAAATGACGACCATGGCGTGCGCCATCGGGTATTCGTCGGTCAACGACACGTCGATGCGCGGATTGCCGTTCGCCGGCGCGAGGGCGCCGAGCCGATTGCGGGCACCGCCTTGGAGCCGGATCATCGGTTGGCCGGAGGGAAGACTGTACACCTGAATATCCCGCCAAAAAACGCCCTGACGGAAACCGGTGCCGAGCGCCTTGGCGCACGCTTCCTTGGCCGCGTAGAACATGGCGTAGCGCGCGGCCGGGTTGGCGCGCTTGTCGGCGCTGGCGCGTTCCTCGGCGGTGAAGCAGCGCGCCGTGAAACGGTCGCCGAACCGCGTCAACGCCTGTTCGATTCGCCGGATATCGCAGAGATCCGTGCCGACGCCGAGAATCATCGACGCCCGCCCTTGCGCGTTTTCGGCCCACGGGGCCGGTCGATTCGGGCCCTGTTCATCAGCGCGCGCATGCGTCGGATTGCGCGACCGAGCCCGGTGAACACCGCCTCCCCCACCAGAAAATGGCCAATGTTCAATTCGACGACGGTCGGAATCGCGGCGATCGGGCCGACGGTGGCGAAGTCGAGGCCGTGGCCGGCATGGCATTCGAGCCCGATGGCCTCGGCGTGGCGGGCGGCGCGCACGATGCGTTCGAGTTCGCGCGCGCGGGCGCGGCCTTGCGCTTCGCAATAGGCGCCGGTGTGCAACTCGACCACCGGTGCGCCGACCGCCTTGGCCGCGTCCAACTGGCGCCGATCGGGTTCGATGAACAGTGACACGCGGATGCCGGCCCGCGTCAGCGCGTGGACGAACGGCATCAAGCGTTCGCGGTTTCCGACCACGTCGAGGCCGCCTTCGGTGGTGCGCTCCTGGCGACGTTCGGGCACGATACAGGCGGCGTGCGGGCGGATCTTGAGCGCGATCCTGCGCATTTCCGGCGTCGCCGCCATTTCGAAATTGAGCGGCTTCTTCCGCTTCGCCAGCATCCGCGCCAGGCGGGTGATATCGCCGTCGACGATGTGGCGGCGGTCTTCGCGCAAGTGGGCGGTGATGCCGTCGGCGCCCGCGGCAAGCGCCAGTTCGGCCGCGCGTACCGGATCGGGATGCGCATGGCCGCGCGCGTTGCGCAAGGTGGCGACGTGGTCGATGTTCACGCCGAGGCGAAGCCGTCGCATGTCCGCCTACCCGCGCGCCCGTTCGACCGAATTGATCGCCGGCATGGCCCGGAGCGCGGCGATGATGTCGGTTAGGTGCTTCAAATCCTTGACTTCGATGTCGATGGTCATGTCGAAAAAGTCCGCCGAACGGTTGGTGATCTTGAGATTCGAGATGTTGCCGTCGTTCTTGGCGATCATGGTGGACAGATCGCCGAGACTGCCGGGAACATTCATCACGGTCAACGTGACACGTCCGACGTGAACGCTGGTGTCCGCTTGCCCGGTGTCCCACGACACGTCGATCCACCTGCCGGGCTCGTCGGCGAATTCCTCGAGCTTGTCGCAATCGATGGTGTGAATAGTCACGCCTTTACCGGTGGTGACGATGCCGACGATGCGGTCGCCGGGCAGCGGATGGCAGCAACCGGCGAAATGCATGGCCATGCCGGGAATCAGGCCGCGGATGGGAACAGGCGGTGTTTCCGGTTTGGCCTTGCGCGTGCGCGCGCGGGCGAGCGAGACAACCTTGGCCCAGCCGCCGCGCTTGCGCTTCGCGGCGGGAAAGACGGCCTCGATAATTTCGCGGTGGGTGCGACGGCCGGCGCCGACGTCGGCGATCAGGTCTTCGACCGTTTCGGCGCCGAAGGTCTTGAGCACGCCGGAAAGCGCCTTGTCGGTGTATTCGTAATCCTCTTCCTTGAACGCGCTGGTGAGGATCGAGCGGCCGAGCTGAAGGTATTGATTGCGCTCTTGGCCCCGGATGAAGCGGCGGATTCCCGCGCGCGCTTTACCGGTCACCACGAAGCGTTCCCAGGTCGGCGACGGCGTTTGCGCCTTGGAGGTGATGATTTCCACCTGGTCGCCGTTGGCCAGTTCGGTCCGGAGCGGCATCATCCGCCCGTTGATTTTGGCACCGACGCAGGTGTTGCCGATGTCCGAATGCACCGCGTAGGCGAAATCGACCGGCGTCGCGCCCGTGGGCAACGTAATCAAATCGCCGCGCGGGGTGAAGCAGAAGACCTGATCGCGGAACATTTCGAGTTTGGTGTGCTCGAGAAATTCCTCGGGCCCGGCGGCGTTTTCCAGGATATCGAGCAGTTCGCGCAACCAGCGGTACTGGCGGCCGTCGCGGCGGTCGGCGCCTTGCTTGTAGATCCAGTGGGCGGCGACGCCGTGCTCGGCGATCATGTGCATCTCGCGGGTGCGGATTTGAATTTCGATCCGCTGGCGTTCCGGACCGAAGACGCCGGTATGCAAGGAACGATAGCCGTTGGGCTTGGGCGTCGAGATATAATCCTTGAACCGGCCCGGCACGACGCGATAAGCGCCATGCACCGCGCCGAGCGCGCGATAGCACTCCTCGATCGACTCCACCACCACGCGAAAGGCCATGATGTCGGACAGCTGCTCGAAGGCGATGTTCTTCTGCTGCATCTTGCGCCAGATGGAATGGGGAGTTTTTTCGCGTCCCGACAGTTCGGCCGCGATGCCGGCCTCGCGCAAGATCCGGCCGAGGTCCGACATGATTCGGTTGGGGATGTCGCCGCCCTTCTCGCGCAGGAACTTGAGCCGGGCAACGATGCTGTCGTGCCCCTCGGGGTTAAGCTCGGCGAAGGCCAAGTCCTCCAGCTCGCTCTTGATCCGCTCCATGCCGATCCGTTCCGCGAGCGGGGCGTAGATATCCATCGTCTCGCGCGCGATGCGCCGGCGCTTTTCAGGATCGCGGATGTAGCGGAGCGTGCGCATGTTGTGCAACCGGTCGGCGAGCTTGACCAGCAGGACCCGGATGTCCTCCGACATCGCCAGCACAAGCTTGCGGAAATTTTCGGCCTGCTTGGCCTGGTCGGATTGGAATTCGATGCGGGCCAGCTTGGTGACGCCGTCGACCAGCCGGGCGACCTCGACGCCGAAATGATCGCGCACGTCATCGATGTTGATGGTGGTATCCTCGACCACGTCGTGCAGCAGCGCCGTGACGATCGAGGCGGTATCGAGCTTGTAGTCGGTGAGAATGCCCGCGACTTCCAGCGGGTGCGAGAAATAGGATTGGCCCGAGGCGCGCACCTGGGTGCCGTGGGCCTTCATGGCGTAGACGTAGGCGCGGTTGAGAATGTCTTCGTCCGCGTTCGGGTCGTAGGCTTTGACCTTGTCGACCAGCTCGAACTGACGGATCATCGACGGCCTTGCCGGGAGAGCGCTTCCGGTCCGGTCGGCCCGCTCGTGGCCGCCGATGGGGGCGCGGGATTACTCCTCGGCCTCCTTCGCACTGTCGTCGGCGCCCGGTTGATCGGCCCCCAGGTCTTCGGCGGTTCCGGCTTCGGGGCCGACCGCCTCTTCGCCTTCGATCTCGGCGGCGTCGAGTTCGCCTTCGTCGAGATCGGCATCTTCGCCCATTTCGATTTCGGCGGAAGCCTGCGAGGCTTGGGACATCTGCAGGGTCATTTCCTGCTGCATGGCAGCCATGTCGACGGTTTCCTCGACCGGCTCGTCGCTTTCGACGTTCTTTTGCAGGCTGCGGATCAGGCTTTCCTCGATCTGGGCCGTGTCCACGGTCGCGTCCGCGATCTCGCGCAACGCCACGACCGGGTTCTTGTCGTTATCCTGCTCCACGGTCAACGCCGAGCCCGAGGAAATTTCGCGGGCGCGCTGGGCGGCCAGCATCACCAGATCGAACCGGTTCGGAATCTTGAGGATGCAATCCTCGACCGTCACACGAGCCATTGGCCACAACTCCTTGAATTCGAATATGAATATAAGAGCCTTGGGCGGGGGTCCGCAACCAAGGCCTGAAGTCCGCGACGGTTATATATGGGGCGCGCCCGGAGGTGGCAAGCCAAATGCGCGGAGCTTAGGGTCCCCGGCCGAGGTCGGGCAGGATGCCTTCTTCCCACTCCGTCCCGAAACGGCCCGCGCCCGGCGGCATACGGAATATGGCTTGGCCGGGCGGCAGCGCCCCCGCCAGCCGTTCGATCGAAAGGCCGTTCGCCGGGTGGCGCCATTCGGGGGCGATTTCGAGCAGCGGCAGGACGACAAACGCGCGGCCCTCCATCCGGGGATGGGGCAAGCGCGGGTCTTCGGCATCGTTGGAAACCCGGCCGTGGTAATCGAGCACGTCAAGATCGAGGGTACGGTCGGCATTGGCGTTACCCGTGCGGGTGCGACCGAAAGCGCGTTCGATTTTGAGCAGAAGCGCGAGAAGCCGCGCCGGATCGAGCTCGGTTTCAATCGCGACCACGGCATTGACAAACCACGGCTGGTCGGATGCCGGCACCGGCGCCGAGTTCCACCAGGAGGAACAAGCGGCAATTTTCACTCCCGCCCGCTCGAGCGCGACCAAAGCGGCGCCGCATGTCGCGCGCGGCGGCCCGAACGCGGACGGCAGGTTGGCGCCGATGCCCAGTAAGATCACGCCATAATCTCCGGCAATGACGGCGATTCCGACGTAATTCCTTCCCTTGCCATCGAGGTTCGGACCCTTCAATCTAGCGGAGCGTCCGCGCGATTAAGGGCGCGCCCGTCGGTCGCACGGCGGGATGGCTGATAGCTCGTAACCATTGAACCCAAGGGAATAAACGTCATGATCTTCTATCCGCAGGAAAAAATTGCCCTTTTCATCGACGGCTCGAACCTGTACGCGGCGGCGCGCGGTCTCGGCTTCGACATCGATTACCGCAAGTTGCTCGACTACTTCGCCGCCAAAGGCCATTTGGTCCGCGCGTTCTACTATACCGCGTTGGTCGAGGACCAGGAGTATTCCCCGATTCGGCCCCTGGTCGATTGGCTCGACTACAACGGCTACACCATGGTTACCAAGCCGACTAAGGAATTCACCGATTCCCAGGGGCGGCGCAAGATCAAGGGCAACATGGACGTCGAACTGGCCATCGATGTGCTCGAAATGGCCCAGCACCTCGACCACGTGGTCCTGTTTTCCGGCGACGGCGACTTCCGCCGGCTGGTCGAGGCGGTGCAACGCAAGGGCGTGCGCGTGACGGTGGTCAGCACCATTCGCTCGCAGCCGCCGATGGTTGCCGATGAATTGCGCCGTCAGGCCGACACGTTCCTCGAGCTGCAGGAATTGCAGTCGCACATTGCCCGCGCCTCCCGCCCCGGCGTCGCCGGTGTCGAAAGCCCGCGCGAACACCGCGAACCGCGTGAGCGCTCGGCGCCCTCGGGCCTGACCCCGGCCAACGCCGTCGATCTTTGACGCCGCCGCGTGCCCGCGCCCGCGACGGTTCCCGACGTCGATTGCGCGCGCTGCCCGCGCCTCGTCGAATTTCGCCGAGCGAACCGTCGCGCCAACCCATCCTGGCATAACGCCCCGGTCCCTTCGTTCGGCGGCCTCGATGCGGAATTGCTGATTGTCGGTTTGGCGCCGGGCCTGCGCGGGGCCAATCGCACCGGGCGTCCCTTCACCGGGGATTTCGCCGGCGACCTGCTCTACGGCACGCTTTTGAAGTTCGGCTTCGCGCGCGGGGTTTATGGCGCGGACGCCGCCGATGGGTTCCGACTCGAGGGGGTGCGAATCACCAACGCGGTCCGCTGCGTGCCGCCGGAAAACAAGCCGACCGGTCCCGAGATCGCGGCATGCCGGCCATTCCTGGTCGCCGAGATCGCCGCCATGCCGCGCCTGAAGGCCATGCTCGCGCTCGGCGCCATCGCCCACCAGTCGGTTCTCGCCGCCGAGGGAGTCCGCAAGTCGGCGTTCCGTTTTGCCCACGGCGCCCGCCACGAACTGCCGTTGGGACGCTGGCTCTTGGACAGCTATCATTGCTCCCGCTACAACACCAACACCGGCAAGCTGACAGAGGCGATGTTCGCGAGCGTCATGGCCGAAGTGCGGCGCCTGGTGGACGACTAGCGCCGGGAGCTTCTTTTTTTCGCCTTCTTTTTCGTCTTCGGTTTCGCTTTCGGTTTCGTTGGCGGCGTCGCCTGGTCTCGGCGATCGGGTTCGAGCATCCGTTGTAGTGGAGTCGGTTCAAGCAGGCGGTGAATATGAACGACCACGTATTTCCAATCGGCTTCGTCGACGCGTGCCTGGCTGGCGCCGCGCCACGCCTTGAGCGCGGTCGCGTAATTGGGAAAAATACCGACCACGTGCAGATTCCCGACGTCGACGAAATCGGCCTGGCGCGGATCGGCGACACGGCCGCCGAAGACCAGATGTAGGAGCGGTTTGCTCATGCGGGATTTCCAAGGGGCTGAAGACGATCGAACCGATCCGCCACCATACA
>VGZQ01000019.1 GCA_016872535.1 Rhodospirillales bacterium
CATCCCGCCGCCAGGTGCCTCGCGCCTCGCACGTCAGGCAACGACCCTCAACTGGGGTTTAGTCTCGTGGCTTCTTATGATGCTTTCAACGAGCTTCGATAGCTTTCTCAGGGCCTCCGCCTTTTCATGGCCATAGTCATGGCGGTCATAGACGCCAGCAACACCGTTGATTGCGTGACCCAGAACCCGTTCAGCCACGTCGGAACGCACCCCGGCGCGGGACATCAAGCTTCTCGCCGTCCGGCGCAGGTCATGCAGGACCCAAGGCTCCAATTTGACGTCGTCCGGACTGACGCCTCGGCCTGTCGCCGTTTCTCTCATAATAAGAATCATATTCCGGTCGAGATCGGCTTTGGCCTTGGAGAACCCGGAAAACGGGCTCTTTCCGTCGGTCGTGAAGCAGTAAGAACCGTCCTTGGGAAGGGTTTTCAGGATTGTTTCCGCGGCCGGGGAGAGTGGCACGGTGTTCGCCCGCTTGGACTTGTAACGTTCAGCGGGGATCGTCCATTTCGTCCCCTCGATTTCCGACCAGCTGGCATTGGCGACTTCGTCCCGGCGCTGGGCGGTAAGGAGAAGAAGCCGCACAAGAGGGCCAAACAGCATCGGCTGGGAGTCCTCCGTTGCCGTCCACAACGCCCGTAACTCATCATCCGTCAGGATACGTGTCCGCGCCCTCTCCCGCGGGCGGACCCGTGCCATGCCGCGGACAATGGGTGATATGAACTTGTCGTCACGGGTGGCATGCCAGTTGAAGAGTCGCCGGATCTGGGCAAGAACCCGGTCGGCCATTACCGGGCCATTCTTGTCCTCGATGCCGTCGAGCAGACGGGCGATATCGGCACGGGAGATATCCCCGACGGGGCGGCTCTTCCAGGCCGGGATGACGTAGCGGTTGAAGATGCGTTCCGTTTCCTTCCAGGAACGGTTCTGCTTCATCGCGACCCGCCTGACGTAGTCGGCGGCCAACCGGTCGAAGGAAGTGAGTTTTTCATTCTGTTTCTTCTTCGTTGCTGCCAGCGGGTCATTGCCGGCGGCAATTTCGCCAAGAATGCGGAAGGCCTCCCGGCGCGCGATTTCCGGCGTCAGGGGGCCGTGCTTGCCGATGGTGATCCACTTCTGGCGATCGCCAACTCGGCTTTTGACGAAATAAGTTTTGGCTCCAGCTCGGGCACGCACCCCAAAGCCCGGTAGAGTGGCGTCCCAGAGGGTTGATCCGGGCTGCAGCTGATCGACGCGCGTCTTGGTGATTGTCGTACGGTTGTGCATGTGTGCTCTCCTAGACCTTCTGATGCTTCCATCGGGCTACCACCGGGCTACCACCAGAGAGAAAAACGTGGCGTAGGCTGGCGAAAGGAGATGTAAGCAATCTGTTGAAATGCGCTACTGAAATCAGTAGGTTGTCGCGCGCCAGCGAAAGACATCGAAAGCAAGCGAAAACCGTCCGACTTAACTTTTAATCAGAGGGTCGCTGGTTCGATCCCAGCCGGGCTCACCAAATAAATAAATGAGTTAGGCCGTTTCACCAAAACACCCCCCAAGCTTTTGGTAACGGTATTGGTAACAAAATACAGGTTAGCGCAAAGAAAAGCCCCACCAAACGGGGCGGGGCTGTGCCCGCGTTTGTCGAGAATCTCCCCCCCCCTGGTTTCGGGCCACCTGAAGGCGGTAACGCCTGCCGACGAGTGACTGAAACCCCAGCAACACCGCCACGCTTCACCCGTAGGGCGTGCCAATCTCGACGTTAAGTTTTTTACGGGGGTAAATTTGCGTTCATAGGAGAACACCATGAACACACAAGTTTACAGCCTGATATTGCCAGAGCGGATTCCGCTGCTTCGGGTTTCCGTGATCGTCCTTAGTGTCATCGGCTTTATCGTTTTCGGTCACTACATGGCCGACTGGTCTAAGCATAAGGGCGATGGCCCCCAGTGCCTCAGGGCTGGCAGTACGCAATTCGTGGTAACGCCCGTTACTCCAGCGGTAATGACGCTTTGCAGGGGCGACGAAAACAGGGCTGGGGAATACCGGTTTCGATCATGAAAGAAAAAACCCGCTGATAGGGCGTGACCCGCGCACCGACTTGTCCTCGTTCATAGGCAGAATCCGTTCTGGTTACGGCTTTCTTTGGGAGCTTAGTAACGAAACTTACCCGAGATGCCTGGTTGGTAAAGGATATGCCGGAATCCTTTACTAACGAAAAATGTTGGTAATCGGTGTCTCGCCGCCGCCGACGGAACGGGGCGTCAAGGTGCGGGTGCGACCATTTCCAAACCGACCCTGAGCGCCTTGGCCAAGGCGCGGAGCGTTTCGAGCGATCCGACGCGCCGGCCGGTTTCGATTTGCGAAAGATAGACCGTGCCGATCCCGGCGGCCTTCGCCAGCGTCGCCTGGGTCATGCCGCGATGTTCGCGGAACGCCTTGATCGGGTTGGCGCCGTCGAGAATGGCGTTGACCACTTCGGCCGGGAAAGCCTCGGCCTTGCGCGCCATGGCGGCGTCGTACAAGGCCTCGTCGGATACGCCCTCGGCGAACGGGCGCACGCGCTCCCACACGCTCCAGGGAATCACCGCGTAGGCGGGCTTGCCGTTGTCGCCGGTGATGATCTGCGGTTTGACCATGACGTTCTCCTAATCGTAGGCCCCGCTAATCGTAGGCCCGCTAATCATAGGCTTTGCCGCGCGGGGCTATGGCCAACACGTGAACGACCAGCACGTCGCGGCGCAGACCGTAGATCACGCGCCAATCCCCGACGCGAAGCCTGTAGCCGGGGCGTCCCTTGAGCGCCTTGACGTTGTTGTTCGGCGCGAAGGGGTCGATGGCCAGGCGCTCGATCTTGGTCCGGATGGTTCGGGCCGGTCAAGAAACGCCGCCGTTCCCGTGCCCGCCGGGCGGATTTGCAAATCCGCCCCTCGCCGGCGCGATCCCGGCCGGGCGCGCCAATGTTTACATCCCCCGTGGATTGTGGATATAAGGCCGGGTCGTTTCGGCCCGATCGCGCCACTCCATCCGACGGCCATCCACAAACGCTTAAGGATCACCGATGAGCGTCGACAGCAAGCTCGCCGAAGTCCGCGCCGAGATCGAATCGCTCCAGGGCGAGATCGAGAAAGTCGGCCGGGTGGCGCAGGAAATCGACGCCATCGCCAAGCAGACCAATCTTCTGGCCCTGAATGCCACCATCGAGGCGGCCCGCGCCGGTTCGGCCGGCAAGGGCTTCGCCGTGGTCGCGGGCGAGGTCAAGAACCTCTCCGCCCAGACCGCGCGCGCGACCAAGGAAGTGTCCGAGGTCGTCAGCACCCTGATGAACCGGGTCGACAGGCTGGCGATGCTCATCGACTGACGGCGCGACGGGCGCCGAATCGGCCGTACGGTTTTTCTTCGAACTTTTTTCCGAATGCGCGCGTCGATTTTCGCCGCGATTTGTGATGGCCGTCACTGAGCGGGCGGGCCCCTCGTGCCATGCTGGGCACGCTCGTCAAATACCCGTTGCTGATAGGGATATGTGAGATGCCCACATTCGAAGTCGCCGTTTACAACCAAGCCGTCCGCGACAAGGTCAAGGCGGGCGAACGCCACCGCGAGCTCAACGACGATTGGGCCGACATCCATTATGTCGAGATCGAAGCCGATAACGTCTCCGCCGCCCGGCGCAAGGCGGAGGGAAAATATCCCCGCAGCCGCGGCTTCGTGATCGAGGACGTCTCCGCCCATCGGTTCTAAGGTTCGCGCGACGCGCGTCACCCTTTTTCCGCCTCGCGCAATTCCTTGCGCTTGATCTTGCCGGTCGCGGTCAGCGGCAGCGATTGGCGAAACTCGATCAGGCGCGGGTATTCGTGCGGGGAGAGGCGCGTTTTGACGAACGCGCGAATGTCCTCTTCCAGCGCCGGGCCGGGGGCGTGGCCGGGCTTCAGCACGATGAAGGCCTTGACCGCCTCGGTGCGGACCGGGTCGGGCACGCCGACGGCGGCGGCCAGCGCCACCGCCGGATGGCGGATCAGGCAGTCCTCGATCTCGCCCGGGCCGATGCGGTAGCCGGCCGAGGTGATGACGTCGTCGTCGCGCCCGAGGAACCAGAGATAGCCGTCGTCGTCGCGGTGGCCTTCGTCGCCGGTCAGCAGCCAGTCGCCGACGAATTTATTTGCCGTGGCCTCGGGATTTTTCCAATAGCCGAGGAACATGACCGGGTCCGGCCGTCGCACGGCGATCTTGCCGACCGTGCCCGGCGCGACCTCGCGCCCCCGGGCGTCGACCACCGCGACCTCGTGCCCGGGCACGGCGACGCCCATGGAGCCCGGCTTGACCGGCATCAGCGCCGCGCAGTTGGCGACCACCAGATTGCATTCGGTCTGGCCGTAGAACTCGTTGATGGTGACGCCGAACGCCGCGCGCCCCCAGTCGAGCAGCTCGGCGCCCATCGGCTCGCCGGCGCAGGCGAGGGTCCTGAGGCCCGGGCGGAAACGCTCGCGGATGTTCGCGACCTGGCGCATCAGGCGGAGCGCCGTCGGCGGCATGAAGGTGTTGCGCACGCCGTGGCGGGCCATCAGATCGACCGCCCGATCCGGGTCGTACTTGCGCGCGCGCGAGGCGAGCACCGGCACGCCGTGATGCCACGATCCCATCAGCACGTTCATCAGCCCGCCGATCCAGGCCCAATCGGCCGGCGTCCACATCAGGTCGTTCGCCTGCGGGAAAAATTCGTGCGGAAATTCGATCCCGGGCAGGTGGCCGAGCAGCGTGCGGTGCGCGTGCAGCGCGCCCTTCGGGTTGCCGGTGGTGCCCGAGGTGTAGACGATGAGCGCCGGGTCTTCGGCGGCGGTCTTGAGCGGCGCGAAATCGGGCGACGCCTTGGCCAGTTCCGCGTGCAGGTCGCGCTGGCCGGGGGTCGCGCCATCGGCGCCCGCGCCGACGGTCAATATGGCCTGCAACTCGGGCAGGCGGTCGCGGATGGCGGCGATCTTGGCGAGCCCGGCGGCGTCAGTCACCACCGCGCGCGCGCCGCTGTCCTTGAGGCGGTATTCGAGCGCGTCCTCGCCGAACAGCACGAACATGGGGATCGAGATCAATCCCGCCTTCCACGCGCCGACGTGGGCGACCGGCGTTTCCAGGGATTGGGAGAGCAGGATGCCGACCCGGTCGCCGCGCCCGAGGCCGAGGGCGAGGTAGAGATTGGCCATCCGGTTGGACAATGCGCGCACCTCGCCGAAGGTGTGGCGGGCGACGCGGCCGCTTTCGTCCTCGACGATCAGGGCGAGGCGATCGGGGTCGGCGTCCGCCCATTTATCGCAGACGTCGACGCCCATGTTGAAGCGCTCGGGGATGTCCCAGCGCAACGCCCGGCGCACGTCGGCGTAGGTGGCGGCCTTGGTCAGCATGGCGTCTCCCTGTGGCCCGGGTGCGCGTTCGTGTATGCTGAGGCGATTTTTCCGGACGGAATTTCCCGAATGTTTCTCCCGGACCTCCTCCAAGGCAAGCGCATTCTGATCACCGGCGGCGGCACCGGCCTCGGCAAGAGCATGGCCGCCCGCTTCCTGGGGCTCGGCGCCGACGTGGCGATCTGCGGGCGGCGCGCGGACGTGCTCGAGGCCGCCGCCGCCGAACTGAATGCTCCGGGACGGATTGCGTGGCGGGCGCTCGACATCCGCGACGCGGACGCCGTCGAAGGCGCGATCGCGGCGTTGTGGGAGGAAAAGCCGCTCGATGCCCTGGTCAACAACGCCGCCGGCAACATTCTCGCGCGAACCGAAACCTTGTCGCACCGGGCGGTGGACGCGGTGGTCGGCACGGTGCTGCACGGGGCGGCCTACCTGACGCTCGCCTGCGGGCGGCGCTGGATCGATGCGGGACGCGCCGGCAACGTTCTCTCCATCGTCACCACCTACGCCTGGACCGGATCGGGCTACGTGGTGCCGTCGGCCATGGCCAAGGCGGGCGTGCTGGCCATGACCCGGAGCCTCGCGGTCGAATGGGGGCCGAAGAACGTCCGCCTCAACGCCATCGCGCCGGGGCCGTTCCCGACCGAAGGCGCGTGGGAACGGCTGGTGCCGACCAAGCAACTGGAGCAAGCCTGGCGCGACCGGATTCCGCTCGGCCGTTTCGGCCGCCACGAGGAACTGACCGATCTCGCCGCCTACCTGCTCAGCGACCGTTCCGGCTACGTCACCGGCGAGGTGGTGACCATCGACGGCGGCGAGTGGCTGAAGGGCGCGGGCCAGTTCAACTTCGCGGAAACGCTGACCGACGACGACTGGGACGCGATGAAACCGAAGGGGAGGAAATAACAGCGCGCTCGAGATTCCACGCCGCGCCGTAGCGCGCTATTCTCCCTTGATGATCGCCTCGGCGATCGCCTGGACGCTCAGCAGCGCCTCGGGCGGGCAGTCGTCGAACTTTCGGACGTTGCGGGCTTGGTAGTCGATGGTGCGCAATTCGTTGGCGAGGATGACGCCCTTGGCTTTTCGCGCGCCGCGCACGGCGATCTCGAACGTTCCGCCCTTCGCCTTGGTGGTAAGGGGAACCACCAGCGCCAGGCCGGTGGCGACGCTGTAGGCCGCCGGAGTCAGGACAAGGGCGGCGTGGCGATCCTTCGTTTCCCGTCCGGCCTGGGGACTGAATTCGACCCAGACGATATCGCCTTTGGCGGGCGTGTACCCCATCAAAGCTTTTCGCGGCCCACGGGCGCATCGTCCCACCCGCGTTCCTCGGGGGCGTGGCGATGGCGCGCCGGATCGAACCCAGCCAGAAGTTCGGTGAGCGTCGGCTTCTTGGCCGATACCAGGGTGACGGTTTCGCCCTCGGTGTGGAAGACGACGGGCCCCCCATCCTTGACGCCGAGCAGTTCCCGGACCTTCACCGGAATCGTCACTTGTCCCTTGACCGTCACTTTCGCCTGAACATTCACGCCCTATCTCCTTACCTAATGCTTAAGTAAAGTAATGGATCATTACTTCATTCGCAAGCCCCCCTAGGGTCGCGTTTCTTCGTCCTTGATGCCGGGGTCGAACTGGTACCAGGCGTCGAGCCCGGCCAGCACCACGCCGTCGAATCCTTGCGCGACCACGCCGTAAAGATACGAGTCGTTGCCGCCGTTGACGATCCGCTGCCAGGCGGGACGCCAATACTGCACCCAATGGCGATCGGGATCGCCGGACATGGGCGAGCCGATGAAGCCGGGGTTGCCTTCGCGCCAGCCCGGCTTCCAGAAAAAGCTGCCGGCGGAAATGGTGGCGATATCGACCCGCGCCAGCACCAGGCGCCGGGAGCCGAGCTTCTTGTACTTCAGCGTCTCGACCGCCTGTCGCGACAACGGCTGGCGGCCGTGGAACACGTCGACGATCACGGCGTCGAAATTGGTGTCGTGCATTTTGAGGGCGAATTCGTCCTCGCGGCCGAACGGGCGCGAGTCGGAGAGGATCATGAAATTGCGCACGGCGGGAAACGAAACGATCGATTCGCCGTTCTCGCGGTACGGCCGCTCGGGGAAGCGCGGCAGCGCGTTGATGAGATCGATGGCGCGCGGGGCGGGAAAGGGGATCGCGCCGATTTCCGCCGCGCGCCGGATCGCTTCGCCGGCCTCGTCGGCGTTCCGCACGAAATCGACGACCATCAGCTTGATCCGCTCCGCGCGCGCGGTTTCGAGCAGCGCCAGGCGCCGTTTCAGGCGTTCCGGGCTCGGCTCGACCCCCGGCTTGGCCGGGTCGTCGAAAAAGAGGCCGGGAACCAGGATGCCGTCGAGCGTCTGCATGTAGGCGCGCGCCGGCGCGGTCTTCAGCCGGTCGGCTTCGTCCTGCTTGACCAGCAGATCGAGGCCGCCCTCGGCGATCACCGCGAAATCGGCGCGCTGGCCGCGCACGAACGCGGCGGACGCCTGGACGAAGCGGCGCATTTCCTCGCGCATGTCGAGCAGCGGCGCGGTCGGCGAGCGGACAGCGGGTTCGGCCGGGCCATTGAGCCTTTCGCCCTGGACGCGGATTTCGCCTTTTTTCGTATCTTTCTTGGTCGCGCCTTTTTGCGCGGGCGCGGCCGGAGCCTGGGCGTCGGCGGGAGAAATCCCGGCGAGAACCAACAGGGCGGCGAGAGCGAGAACGATGAAACGGCGCATGAGGGCCAATCGCGGGTGATATCGCGGCGAAAGTGGGGTCATTCCACCCTTTGCCTCGCTGGCTGGCAAGGGTTAAGAAAACGGGCATGACCTTTGTGCGATTCGTTTGCCCGCACGATTGCCCCTCGACTTGCGCGCTGGAAGTCGAGCGAATCGATTCGCGCACCATCGGCCGGGTGCGAGGGTCGGAAGCCAATCCCTACACCGACGGCGTCATCTGCGCCAAGGTCGCCCGCTACGCCGAACGGGTGCATCATCCCGACCGCCTGAAAACGCCGCTGCGCCGCGTCGGGCCGAAGGCGGAGCCGGGCGGACGCAACCGGTTCGAGCCGTGCTCGTGGGACGAGGCGCTGGACATGACCGCGGCGGCGCTTGGCGAAGCGGCGGCGACGCACGGCGCGACCTCGGTCTGGCCTTATTTCTACGCCGGCACCATGGGCCTCGTGCAGCGCGACGGGATCGATCGGCTGCGCCACGTCATGGGCTATTCGCGCGAAGACGACACCATCTGCATCCGGCTTAGCGATTCGGGCTGGAAGGCGGGCGCGGGCGCCAAACGCGGAACCGATTCGCGCGAGATGGCGGAATCCGACCTGATCGTGTTCTGGGGGACCAACGCGGTTTCGACCCAGGTCAACGCCATGCACCACGCCGCGCTGGCGCGCAAGAACCGCGGCGCCAAGATCGCCTGCGTCGACGTCTACCGCAACCCGACCATGGAAGCGGCGGACATCCCGTTGCTGCTGCGTCCCGGCACCGACGGCGCGCTCGCGTGCGCGATCATGCACGTGCTGTTCAAGGAGAATTACGCCGACCGCGACTACCTCGCGCGCTACACCGACGCCGACTCGCGCCTGGAGCGCCACCTCGAGGCGCGCACGCCGGCCTGGGCCGCCGCCGTCACCGGCCTGCCGGAGGAGGGAATCGTCGCCTTCGCCCGCCTGTACGGCCGGACCAAGCGCAGCTTCATCCGGCTCGGCTACGGGTTCACGCGCCAGCGCAACGGCGCGGCCGCCATGCACGCGGCGAGCTGCCTGCCGGCGGTGACCGGCGCTTGGCGGCACAAGGGCGGCGGCGCGCTCTATTCCCAGAGCGGGATATACAAGAATTTGGACCAAAGCGTGATCATGGGCCTCGACCGGCTCGACCGCCGGGTGCGCGCGCTCGACCAGTCGCGGATCGGCGCGGTGCTGCTCGGCGAGCCGGAGGCGCTGCTCGGCGGTCCGCCGGTCAAGGCGCTGTTCATCCAGAACACCAACCCGATGGTGGTCGCGCCCGATCTCGCCAAGGTCCGCGCCGGTTTCGCGCGCGCGGATTTGTTCGTGTGCGTCCACGAGCAGTTCATGACCGAAACCGCGGCCGCCGCCGACGTGGTGCTGCCGGCGACGACGTTCCTGGAACACGACGACATCTATCGCGCCGGCGCGCATACCTGGCTCCAGATCGGGCGCAAGGCGATCGAGCCCTACGCCGAGGCGCGCTCGAACCACGAAGTGCTTCAGGGCCTGGCGCGCAGGCTCGGCGCCAAACACCCGGGCTTCGACATGACCGCATGGGAGTTGATTGACGACATGCTGCGCCGCTCGGGCCTGCCGCCCGCCGAGCAGGTCTGGGCCGACGGCGGCGTGGATTTTTCGAAGGGCTTCGAGGACATGCATTTCCTGAACGGGTTCGCCCATCCCGACAAAAAGTTCCATTTCGCTCCCGACTGGAAGGCGGTCGGCGCCGATCACATCGCCATGCCGGCGTTGCCCGATCATGTCGAGATCATCGAAAAGGCCGACGCCGGGCATCCGTTCAAGATGGTGGTCGCGCCCGCGCGCCAGTTCCTCAACTCCACCTTCACCGAAACGCCGGGTTCGCAGAAGCGCGAAGTGCGGCCGACCGCGCTGATCCACCCCGCCGACATGGCCCGCCTGAACATCGCCGAGGGCGACCGCGTGCGCCTCGGCAACCGGCGCGCGAGCGTCGTGGTCCACGCGCGTTCGTTCGACGGCGTGCGCGAAGGGGTGACGGTGGTCGAGGGAATCTGGCCCAACAAGTCCTTCGCCGAAGGGCTCGCCGTTAACGCCCTGATCGGCGACGACCGCGCGCCGCCGGCGGGCGGGGCCGCCTTCCACGACACCGCCGTGTGGATCAAAAAGGCGTGAGGATCGGGTTTCCGGCGGTTTCGTTCAACCGCATGTGATCGCGGATTTCCGTCGGGCGATCATAATGCCGGAATGGAACTTGACTCCCGTTTTGCCAATGTCGCCCGCGCGGCGTGCGCCGCCGCCCTGGCTCTCGTATTCGCGCATTCGGGGTCGGTGTGGGCGGGCGCGGCGCCCGACGAGTGGCGAGTCGAATGGCCGCGCACCGATTTCACCCGTGCCGGCGTGCCGTTCGACGAAATCATGTCGGGCGGCCCGCCCAAGGACGGCATCCCTTCCATCGACCGGCCGAAATTCGTTCCGCTCGCCGAAGCGCGGGGTGTGCGCGACACCGAGCCGGTGATCGGCCTCGTCCTCAAGGGCGAGGCGCGGGCTTATCCGATCTCGATCCTGATCTGGCACGAGATCGTCAACGACACGGTCGGCGGCGTTCCGGTCGCGATCACCTATTGCCCGCTCTGCAATTCGGCGGTGGTGTTCGATCGGCGGTTGGGCGGGCGAACGCTGGAATTCGGCACCACCGGCAAGCTCCGCCACTCGGACCTGGTGATGTACGACCGCCAGACGGAAAGCTGGTGGCAGCAGTTCCTGGGCGAAGCCATCGTCGGCGCGTTGACGGGGGAGACACTGCGGATGGTGCCGAGCCGGCTGGAATCCTTCGCCGAATTCCGCCAACGCGCGCCGGCGGGGCGCGTGCTGGTGCCGAATAATCCCGGCATGCGGCGTTACGGTATGAATCCGTATGCCGGCTACGACTCCTCGGACACGCCGTTTCTGTATCGCGGGCCGCTGCCCGAAGGGATCGGCGCGCTCGAGCGGGTGGTCGTGGTCGGACGCGAGGCTTGGCCGCTGACGCGGGTGCGGGCGAAGGGAGTCATCGCGCGTGACGATCTCCGCCTGACGTGGCGACCGGGCCAAGTGTCCGCGCTCGATGCGCGCCGCGTGGCCGAGGGCCGGGACGTGGGCGGGGTCGTGGTCGAACGCCGCCGCGCCGACGGCCAATGGGAAGACGCCGTTCACGACGTGGCGTTCGCGTTCGCGTTTCGCGCCTTCCACCCCGCGGGCACGCTTCATCTCGATTAAGCGGCCTAATGACTTGTTAACCGCGCCGGGCTAGGTTATCCCGAAATTATCGGACGAATCGGAAAGTCCCGCGAGGGGAATCGCGCCATGTCGGCGAAGCGCGCGCACGTGATCGTGCTCGGCAACGAGAAGGGCGGGTCGGGCAAGTCGACCACCGCCATGCACGTCATCGTCGCCGCGCTCCGCGAAGGGCGCAAGGTCGCCAGCATCGACCTCGACGCCCGCCAGGGCACGCTGACCCGCTATCTCGCCAACCGGCGCAATTACGCCCGCGCCGAGGGATTCGATCTGCCGATGCCGGCGCATTACGCGGTCGACCGGCGCAACAACCTGCCGTTCGGCGCGCCGTTGCTGGCGGAGGAACGCGACCGGCTCCGGCTGCTGCTCGACGGCGCCATGTTCGCCCACGACCTGCTGGTCATCGACACGCCGGGCAGCGACAGCGAATTGTCGCGCTACGGCCACGCCTACGCCGACACGCTGGTCACGCCGATCAACGACAGCCTGGTCGATTTCGACGTGCTCGCCCACGTCGATCCGCGCACGCTCACGGTCAAGGCGCCGAGCCATTACGCCGAGATGGTCTGGCAGGCGAAGAAGGAACGCGCCGAGCGCAACCTGGGTTCGATCGATTGGGTCGTCATGCGCAACCGGCTCTCGCACCTGGATGCGCGCAACAAGCGCGAAATCGAGCGCCTGATGCGCGACTTCGCGACTCGCCTCGGCTGCCGCGTCGCGCAGGGCTTCGCCGAGCGGGTGATCTACCGCGAATTGTTCCTGCAGGGCCTGACCATGATGGACTTGGAAGACGTCAAGCCCGGCGCCATGTCCATGAGCCACGTCGCCGCGCGCCAGGAAGTCCGCTCCCTGCTCGACGCGCTCCGCCTGCCGCCGCGCCGGGCGGCGGCGTAGAAATCGGAGGCTGTGGCGTGCCCTGTCGGTGAAGGTTATCTTTGCCGGCGGGTGAAAGCATGGCCGGTAAAGATCGCCTTCCCGACGCGGGCGCCGATAAAACCGAAGCCGCGAAAGCCGTGTCCGAATTTCTGGCGCGGGCCAAAACCGTGCCCGCGCCGCGCGTTCGGGGCGCGGGCCGGGGCCGCTTGCTGTTCGTCATGGACGCGACCGCCAGCCGCGAGCCGACCTGGGACAAGGCCGCCCGCATCCAGGGCGAAATGTTCCGCGCGGCGGAGGCCGTGGGCGGGCTCGACGTGCAGTTGGCGTTCTATCGCGGTTTCGACGAATTCAAGGTCAGCCGGTGGGTTCGGGACGCGGATGAAATGACGCGCCTGATGGAATCCGTTTTCTGCCTCGCCGGCGAGACCCAAATCCGCAAGGCTCTTGGTCACGCCGCCGGCGAAACACGGGCGGCGCGCGTCAACGCGATGGTTCTCGTCGGCGACGCCTTCGAGGAGGACATCGATCGCGTCGTGGCGGCGGCGGGCGAGCTCGCCTTGCTCGGCGTCCCGGCGTTCATGTTCCATGAGGGCGACGATCCGGCCGCCGAATTCGCGTTCCGCCGGATCGCCGAACTGACCCGCGGGGCCTATGTCCGTTTCGATGCCGCCAGCGCCGACGCGCTTCGCGATCTCCTGACCGCGGTCGCCGTGTACGCCGCCGCCGGCGCGGACGCCTTGAACAAAATCGCCCGCGCCAAGGGCGGGACGATTTTGGCCGTAGCCCGCCAGGTGTCGGGCCCCAAGGGTTGAGCGGGAATGCTGACCTGGTTCCTGATCGGGCTTTTGCTGCTGGCGGCGACGGTCCTGGTATTGAGGCTCTTCGTCGCCGCCGATCCCAAGAAACTCGCCCGCGCCATCGTCTGGACCGCGAGCGGCGTTCTCGGCGCGCTCTTTCTCTATCTCGCCGTCACCGGTCGGCTGTCGTGGCTGTTCGTCGCGATCCCGGCGATCATGCCCTGGATTTTCCGGGCGCGGGCTCTGGCGCGCATGTTCAAGACCTTTTCCCGAATGCGCGGCGCGCCGACCGGCGCGGCGAGCGGACAAACTTCGCGGGTCGAAACCCGGCACTTGCGCATGACGCTGGACCACGACAGCGGCCGCATGGATGGCGAAGTGATCGAAGGAAACTGGGCCGGCCGAAAACTCTCGGACATGGATCGGATCGCGTTGATCGCGCTTTTGGCGTACCTGAACGAGGTCGATACGCAGTCCGCTTCGTTATTGGTTGCCTATCTCGATCGGGAACGGCCGGGATGGAAGGAGGGGGCGGAAGCCCGAGCAGCCGGCGCGAACGCAACCGACGGAGCCGAATCGGAGGGTTTCGCTTCCGGCCCCATGACCCGGGAAGAGGCGCTGCGCATCCTGGGACTGGAGGAGAGCGCGGACGAAGCCGCGATCAAGGCCGCGCATCGGCGCCTGATGGCGCAATTGCACCCCGACCGGGGCGGTTCCTCCTACCTCGCCGCCAAGATCAACCAAGCCCGCGACACGCTGCTGTAACCCGCGGTTTCGCCGCCGTGGCGCGCCTTGCGCCCCTCCCTCCCGTGTGGCAATAAAACCGCCTTCCGAGCCCAAGCCACCTGCCAGGGACCCCCGATGGTCAAGCCCGTCAAGAAGGCCGTTTTTCCCGTCGCCGGCCTCGGCACGCGCTTTCTGCCCGCGACCAAGGCGCTGCCCAAGGAAATGCTGCCGATCGTCGACAAGCCGCTGATCCAATACGCGGTCGAGGAAGCGCGCGACGCCGGCATCGAAGAATTCATCCTGGTCACCGGGCGCGGCAAGACGGCGATGGAGGATCATTTCGACCACGCCGTCGAACTCGAGCAGACCTTGAAGGAACGCGGCAAGATGGAGGCGCTCAAGGAAGTGCTCGACTGCCTGCCGGAATCGGGACGGGTCTATTACACCCGCCAGCAGAAACCGCTCGGCCTCGGCCACGCGGTCTGGTGCGCGCGCAGTTTCATCCACGACGAGCCGTTCGCCGTGCTGCTCGCCGACGACCTGATCATGGCCGAGCCCGGCTGCCTGAAACAGATGGTCGATATCTATGCCCAGGTCGGCGGCAACATGGTGGCGGTCGAAAACGTGCCGCGCGAGAAGACCAACCAGTACGGCATTCTCGACGTGGCCCAGGAGCAGGGCGGGCTCGCGCGCGCCAAGGGGCTGGTCGAAAAGCCGGCGCCCGAGGTCGCGCCGTCGACGCTCTCGATCATCGGGCGCTACATCCTCCAGCCCGAGGTGTTTCACCACCTCGACCGCCAGGACCGGGGCGCGGGCGGGGAGATCCAGCTCACCGACGCCATGGCCAAGACCATCGGCCAGGTGCCGTTCCACGGGCTCCGCTTCAAGGGCAAGCGCTTCGATTGCGGCAGCAAGCAGGGCTTTCTCGAGGCCAACCTCGCCTTCGCGCTCCGCCGCCCGGACCTCGCCGAAGGGGTCAGGGCCATGCTCAAGCAGTACGTGTGAGCGATCGCTCACGCCATTGACGGGAAACGGATCGCACCATGCGCGTCGCCATGATCGGCACCGGCTACGTCGGACTCGTCTCCGGCGCGTGTTTCTCCGAATTCGGGGTCGAGGTCGCTTGCGTCGACAAGAACGGCGGCAAGATCGCCGATTTGCGCCAAGGCAAGATGCCGATCTACGAGCCGGGACTCGACGAACTGGTCGCGCGCAACGTCCAGGCCGGGCGGCTGTCGTTCTCGACCGATCTCGCCGCCGCGGTCAAGGGCGCGGACGCGGTGTTCATCGCGGTCGGCACGCCCAGCCGGCGCGGCGACGGCCACGCGGATTTGAGCTACGTTTATGCCGCCGCGCGCGAGGTGGCGGCGGCGTTGACCGGCTATGCCGTCATCGTCACCAAGTCGACGGTGCCGGTCGGCACCGGCCGCGAGGTCGAGCGCATCGTGCGCGAAACCCGGCCCGACGCCGACTTCGACGTCGTCTCCAACCCCGAATTCCTGCGCGAGGGCTCGGCCATCGGCGACTTCATGCGCCCCGACCGGGTGGTCATCGGCGCGGAGACCGAGCGCGCGCGCGAACTGATGCGTCGGCTCTATCGGCCGCTCTACCTGATCGAAACCCCGATCATCTTCACCGCGCTGGAGACCGCCGAACTGATCAAGTACGCCGCCAACACCTTCCTCGCCACCAAGATCACCTTCATCAACGAGATCGCGGACTTGTGCGAAAAAGTCGGCGCCGACGTGCAGGACGTCGCCAAGGGCATCGGCCTCGACGGCCGCATCGGGCGCAAATTCCTGCACGCGGGACCCGGCTACGGCGGTTCGTGTTTTCCCAAGGACACGCTCGCCCTGGTGCGCACCGCCGAAGCCGTCGGCAGCCCGATCCGCATTGTCGAGACGGTGGTGGCGGTCAACGAGCGGCGCAAGAAGGCGATGGCGGCGCGCGTCGTCGCGGCGTGCGGCGGCTCGGTCAAGGGCGCGACCATCGCGGTCCTCGGCCTCACCTTCAAGCCCAACACCGACGACATGCGCGATTCGCCGAGCCTGGAGATCGTGCCCGCGCTGCAAAAAGCGGGCGCCCGGGTGCGCGCCTACGACCCCGAAGGCATGAAGGAAGCCAAGGCGCTGCTGCCCGGCGTCGACTGGTGCCGGGACGCCTACGACGCGCTTCAAAACGCCGACGCGGGCGTGATCGTGACCGAGTGGAACCAGTTCCGCGCGCTCGATATGGCGCGGCTGCGCCAGATCATGAAACGCCCGGTGCTGGTCGATTTGCGCAACATCTACCGCCCCGACGAAATAGCCGCCGCCGGCATCGCCTACCATTCCATCGGCCGGCCGCCGGCGGACGCGAAATAGCCCGATGGCCAAGGCCGGCGCTCGCGCCCTGCACCCGACGCTGCTGCGCGAATACGACATTCGCGGCATCGTCGGCAAAACCCTGACGGCGGAAGACGCGCGCGCCATCGGTCTGGCGTTCGGCTCGATCCTCGCCCGGGACGGCGGGCGCACGGTCGTGGTCGGCTACGACGGCCGCATCGAATCACCGGATTTGGAGCGGGCGCTGGTCCAAGGCCTGACGGCGACCGGCATGTCCGTCACCCGGATCGGCCTCGGGCCGACGCCGATGATCTATTTCGCCGCCCACGACATGGCGAGCGACGGTTCGGTGATGGTGACCGGCTCGCACAATCCCCCCGAATACAACGGCTTCAAGTTTTCGCACCGGGGAAAACCCTTTTACGGCGCGGACATCCAGAATCTGGGGCGGGTCGCGGCCGAGGGCGCCTTTGCTTCCGGGCGCGGCGAAACCCGCGACCGCAACGTGCTGGATGCGTACGTCGCCCGCTTGGCCCGGGATCACCGGGGAACGCGCGAACTCGCGGTCGCCTGGGATCCCGGCAACGGCGCCGCCGGCGACGCGCTCGCGCGGCTGGTGCGGAAGCTGCCCGGACGCCACACGGTGATCAACGGCGCCATCGACGGGCGCTTTCCCGCCCATCACCCGGACCCCACGGTCGAAAAGAACCTCGCCCAACTCAAGGCCGCCGTGACCGGGGGCGGGTGCGACCTCGGCTTCGCCTTCGACGGCGACGCCGACCGTATCGGCATGGTCGACGGCCGGGGCCGCGTGCTGTGGGGCGACCAGATTTTGGTTCTGCTCGCGGGCGAAGTGCTCAAGGACGAGCCCGGCGCGACCATCATCGCCGACGTCAAGGCGAGCCAGGTGTTCTTCGACGAGATCGCCCGCCTCGGCGGCAGGCCGCTGATGTGGAAGACCGGCCATTCGCTGATCAAGGCCAAGATGCAGGAACTGAAGGCGCCGCTCGCGGGCGAGATGAGCGGACACATCTTCTTCCGTCACCGCTTCTACGGGGTCGACGACGCGCTCTACGCGGCGGTCAGGCTGCTGTCGGTGGTCGCGTCCGGCGACATGAGCCTCGCCGAACTGCGCGACGCCTTGCCGGCCATGGTCAACACGCCGGAAATCCGCTTCGACTGCGCCGAGGACCGGAAATTCCGGGTGGTCGAGGAGGTTCAGCGCCGCCTCAAGACGGCGCCCGGCCTCGCGGTCGACGACGTGGACGGCGTGCGGGTGACGACCGCCGACGGCTGGTGGCTGCTGCGCGCGTCCAACACCCAGGCGGTGCTGGTCGCGCGCTGCGAATCGCGGAACGCCGAAGGCCTCGCCCGCCTCAAGGCCGCGCTCGCCGAGCAGCTGACGTTGAGCCGCGTCGCGATTCCCGATCTCGGCTGACCATGGCCGATTATTTTTTCTACGGCTCGCTGATGGACGCCGACGTGCTGTCGGCGGTGGCCGGCGAGCGCATCCCGCCCGGGCGCCTGATCCCGGCGCGTCTGCCCGGTTACGAGCGCCTCGGCATGCGCCACGGCGTTTTTCCCACGCTGGTCGAATATCCGGGCGCCGAGGTGGCGGGAATGCTGGTGCGCGGCATCGACGCGGACGTCGCGCGGCGCCTCGCCCGTTACGAAGGCCCGGGCTACATCCTGGCGCGCCGGACGGTGACCACCGCCGACGGCCCGATCGAGGCCAACGTGTTCATCCTCATGCGTCCCGGCCGAACGTCGGGCAAGATTTGGGATTTCGAAACTTGGTGCCGCCGGCACAAACGCCGTCTGTTGCGCGCGCTGGCGAAGGATCGCGCGCGCTGACGATTTCTCACGAGGCGTTGGCGTATTCGGCGTGCTCGGCGTCGATGGCGCGGATGCAGGCCATGTTCTTGGCCTGAAGCGCGGCGCAGGCCTTGGCCGCTTCCGCCTTGGAAAGACCGGCGATACGGGCGCGATAGATCGGCTTTCCCTTTTTCGGATTGGTCGGAACGATCTTGATCTCGCCGTTGCCGAGGGTCACGGGCGCGATCTTGGCCGCGGTTTGCGCCGCCTGTTCGGCGAGCGCGTAACGGTGGAACGCGCCGACCTGGATCATCCATTGCCCGCCGGAGGCCTGCGCGGTTTCGGTTCGCGCGCGGGCGCGGTTTTGTGCCGGCGAAGGCGCCTGGCGCGCCGCGACCGCGGTCGGCTTGGCTTTGTCGGCCTTCGGCGTCGCTTGCGCGACCGAGGTGCGCATGCGTTCCGGCGCGGCGGGGAAATCGGCGATCCGGACGCCGGCCAGGGTTTCGAAGCCGCGATCGAGCAGATCGGCCATGCGCGCGTTGCGGGTCGCCGGCGAGCGGTCGCCCATGACCACGCCGATCACGCGGCGCTTGTCGCGCACGGCGGAGGCTACGAGGTTGTAGCCGGACGCGCGGATGTAGCCGGTCTTGATGCCGTCGGCGCCGGAATAATCGCCGAGCAACTGGTTGTGATTGCGATGCGTGACGCCGGCGTGGGCGAATTCCGGCGTGGAAAAGACCGCATAATGGTGCGGAAAGTCGCGGATGATCGCGCGTCCGAGGACGGCCATGTCGCGCGCGGTGGTGACCTGGGCCGGATGCGGCAGGCCCGAGGCGTTGCGGAACACGGTCCGGGTCATGCCGAGCGCCTTGGCCTTGTCAGTCATCGCCAAGGCGAAATCGGATTCGCTGCCGGCGATGCGCTCGGCCAACGCCACCGTCATGTCGTTGGCCGATTTGGCGACGATGGCCAGCACCGCGTCGCGCACCAGGATGCTCTGGCCGGCGGGGACGTTGAGCTTGGAGGGCGATTGGGCGGCGGCGTTCTTCGACACCCGGATGCGTTCGTAGGGCGAAAGTTGGCCTTTATCCATCGCCTCGAAGGCGAGGTAGAGGGTCATGATCTTGACGAGCGACGCGGGATGCACCAGCCCGTCGGGATTGACCGCGTGCAGGACCCGGCCCGAATTCGCGTCGACCACCACCTGGGCGAAGGGCACTTCGGCGCGCAGCGCGGGCGCATCGATGAGAAGGCCGGCGGCGAGCAGGGCCGAAGCCCCGAAACGGGTCATGGCCGGAAACCAGGACGAACGGCAGGCGTTGGACGGCATCGGATGGCTGAAGCGGCCCCTGGTGTTGTTTTTCCGTTGTCGGCGCCCGAATCGCGCACCGGACACCCTACGATTAGAGCCCAAGACCTCGTGCCGCCACAAGAGCGAGAGGAGGGGGCTACACCCGTTTAAAACCGATTACCGAACAAACGGTTAAAGCCGCCGTTTCCGTTCCAAGCAGGGAGCCGCCACGGTTTGCATATGCGAGAAAATGAATAGCTGATGGGTGTGGTTAAAATTAATTTATTTGTTTTCAATATGTTAAAAAACAACCATAAAATGGTGCTATGCACAAAAAAGGTTGACAGACGGGTTTTTAGAGCGTATTTGTTGGACCGTCACGCTGCATTGCAGCATCACAGAATTTCCGAAACCGAGGCAGAGGTTTTTCGCCATGAACGCTCCCACCCGCAAGACCGCCGTCGCCAAAAGCGCCGATCTGATCGAATCCGTTTCCAGCGTCGCCAAGGACGCGATGGAGGGCTTCTTCAACCCCGCCGCCGCGACCAAGCAGTTCGAAACCGCCGTGGCGTTCGGCCGCGCCAACTGGGACGCCGCGTCCCAGGCCGGCAACGCGTTGCTGGCCGGCGCGCAGCAGATGGGCCAGGCGTGGCTGGCGCTGGCGCAGGAATCGATCGATGACGGCGTCGCCGCCGCGCGCCGCCTGACGGCGTGCCGCAGCACGCCGGAATGGCTTGCGGCCCAGAGCGACATCGCCCAGGCCTCCTACGCCAAATACACGAGCAAGAGCCGCGCGCTCTCCGGTCTCGCGGTGAAACTCGCCGAGGACGTTTCGTCCCCGGTCGTTGCCCGCGCCGACGCGGCGCTCGGCGCCCTCGTCAAACCGACTGCTGCCTGACCTCCCTCCCATCCCCCCAAGAGACGGGCAGCATCCGCGCCCGGTGGATCCTCCCTCCACCGGGCGCATTCTTTTTGGTAAATGCGCGGGGCGCGCGCCGTCGGAACGCGGATTTGGCGGGGCGGATCATTTTCTTTATACTCCGGGGTCAGGGAATTCGTGGCCATGACCCCTTCGTCCCACCGATTATCCAGCGTGCCGCCGAGCGGCCCTCCCCGGGTGCCGCCCGCGCGCCGCGACGACGACGGGACCCGGACCGGGCTCGCGGTCAAAACGCGGCCGAAGGTCAAGAGGCCGTCGCTCTACAAGGTGCTGCTGCTCAACGACGACTACACGCCGATGGAGTTCGTCGTGCACGTGCTGGAGCGTTTTTTCGGCAAGTCGCACGAGGAAGCGACCCGGATCATGCTGCATGTCCATCACAAGGGGGTCGGCATCTGCGGCGTCTACACCTACGAGATCGCCGAGACCAAGGCCGGCCAGGTGATGGACCTCGCCCGCCAGCATCAGCACCCGCTCCAGTGCACCATCGAGAAGGAAGGGGACGGCTGACCGTGTTGTCGCGCAATCTCGAGCAGACGCTGCACCGCGCGCTGGCGAGCGCCAGCCAACGCCGCCAGGAGTTCGCCACCCTCGAACATCTTCTCCTCGCGCTCTGCGACGACCCGGACGCGATATCGGTCTTCCGCGCCTGCGGCGTCGACGTGGAGTCGCTGCGCGCCGAGATGACCGAATTCGTCAACGGCGACCTCGCGCGCATGGGGCTCGTCCAGCGCAACCAGGAACCGAAGCCGACCGCCGGATTCCAGCGCGTCGTCCAGCGCGCGATCATGCACGTCCAATCCTCGGGCCGCGAGGAAGTGACCGGCGCCAACGTCCTGGTCGCGCTGTTTTCCGAGCGGGAAAGCCACGCGGTCTACAGCCTGCAAACGCGCGAAATGTCGCGGCTCGACGCGGTCAACTATATTTCCCACGGCATCGCCAAGGTCGGCGCCTCGCGCGCGCGCGGCACGCCCCACGGCGCCGACGAGGACGCGCAACCGGAAAAAATCGTGCGCAAGGGGCACGAGGCGCTCGACACCTATTGCGTCAACCTCAACAAGAAGGCGCGCGAAGGGCGCATCGACCCCCTGATCGGGCGCCACGCCGAAATCGAGCGCACCATCCAAATTCTCTGCCGGCGCAACAAGAACAATCCGCTGTTCGTCGGCGACGCCGGGGTCGGCAAGACCGCGATCGCGGAAGGCCTGGCGCGGCGCATCGTCCAGGGCGAGGTGCCCGAGGTGCTCAAGGACGCGACCATCTTCGCCCTCGACATGGGTTCGCTGCTCGCCGGCACCCGCTATCGCGGCGATTTCGAGGAACGCCTCAAGGCGGTCATCGGCGAAATCGAGAACACGCCCGGGGCCATCATGTTCATCGACGAAATTCACACGGTGATCGGCGCGGGCGCGACCTCGGGCGGGTCGATGGACGCGTCCAATATCCTGAAACCCTCGCTCGCCGCCGGCGCGGTGCGCTGCATGGGCTCGACCACCTACAAGGAATACCGCGCCCATTTCGAGAAGGATCGCGCGCTGGTGCGCCGCTTCCAGAAGATCGACGTCTACGAGCCGTCGATCGAGGACGCGGTCAAGATCGTCAAGGGCCTGAAGCCCTATTTCGAGAAGCACCACAAGGTCCATTACACCGAGGGCGCGCTGCGCGCCGCGGTCGAACTGGCGGCGCGCCATATCCACGACCGCAAGCTGCCCGACAAGGCGCTCGACGTCATCGACGAAGTCGGGGCTTCCCGCATGCTGCTGCCCGAACCGAAGCGCAAGCGCACGGTGAGCGTCAAGGACGTGGAAACGGTGGTCGCCAAGATCGCGCGCATTCCCCCGAAGAGCGTGTCGATCGACGACCGCAAGGCGCTCGGCACCCTCGAAGCCGACCTCAAGGCGGTGGTGTTCGGCCAGGACAAGGCGATCGAATCGCTGGCGTCGTCCATAAAGCTCGCCCGCGCGGGCCTGCGCGAGGGCGAAAAGCCGATCGGCTGCTATCTGTTTTCCGGGCCGACCGGCGTCGGCAAGACCGAGGTCGCGCGCCAGCTCGCCAAGATCCTCGGCGTGCAATTGGTGCGCTTCGACATGTCGGAATACATGGAGCGCCACTCGGTTTCGCGCCTGATCGGCGCGCCGCCGGGCTACGTCGGCTTCGACCAGGGCGGCCTTCTGACCGACGCGGTCGATCAGCAGCCGCACACGGTGTTGCTGCTCGACGAAATCGAAAAGGCGCACCCCGATCTGTTCAACATTCTTTTGCAGATCATGGACCACGGCAAGCTCACCGACCATAATGGCAAGAGCGTCAATTTCCGCAACGTGATCCTGATCATGACCACCAACGCGGGCGCGGCCGAAATGGCCAAGGCCCCGATCGGGTTCGAGCGCATCGAGCGCGAAGGTGACGACAAGGAAGCGATCGAGCGCGCCTTTTCGCCCGAATTCCGCAACCGGCTCGACGCCGTGGTGTCGTTCGCCCATCTGCCGCCGGAGGTGGTGGCGCGCGTGGTGGACAAGTTCATCCTCGAGCTCGAGCTGCAACTCGAGGAACACGGCGTGATCCTGGAAATCACCGACGGCGCGCGCGCCTGGCTCGCCCGCACCGGCTACGACCGGCAGATGGGCGCCCGTCCGCTCGCCCGCGTCATCCAGGAGCACATCAAGAAGCCGCTCGCCGACCAGCTGCTGTTCGGCCGCCTGGCTTCGGGCGGGGTCGCCCTGGTGCGCGAGGCGGACGGCAAGTTGGCGATCGATTACCCCGACCCTTCCGGGCGCACCCTTCCGGCCAAGCGCAAGGACCGCAAGCCGCCGGCGCTGGTGGAGTAGGCCCGCCGTCCGGCGGCCGCCGCCGATGCTCAAATCCTGGCTCGCCGGCACGCGCGTGCTCGACCTCGGCCAATACCTGCCGGGGCCCGGGGCGGCGCAAATCCTCGCCGATCTCGGCGCCGACGTACTCAAGGTGGAGCCGCCCTCGGGCGATCCCCTGCGCGCCCTCGATCCCGTGACGGGAAATCCCGTCTCGGGCGTTTCGCCCTATTACGCGTCGATTAATGCCGGAAAGCGCGTCCTCCGCCTCGATCTCAAGAGCGAGGAGGGCAAACGAGCGTTCGCGCGGCTGGCGGAGGTCGCCGATGTGTTGATCGAATCCTTCCGGCCCGGCGCGCTCGCCAAGCTCGGGTTCGGCGCCGATCGCTTGCGCGCCGCGAATCCGCGCCTGATCCATGTCGCGCTTTCGGGCTACGGCCAGTCCGGTCCGCTCGCCGTTACCGCCGGGCACGACCTCAACTACCTCGCGTTTGCCGGATTATTGGCGGCGAGCGGGCCGCATGCCGCGCCGGCCATTACGTTTCCGCCCATCGCCGATCACGCCAGCGCCATGCATGCGGCGCTCTGCGCCCTCGGCGGCCTGCTCGGGCGCGCGCGCACGGGGCAGGGGGCGTTCATCGACGTCTCGCTTGCCGAAACCGTTCTCGCCTGGCAGGGATGGGGCCTGACCGCGGCCCGGGCGGGCGCCGCCCCCGCGCGCGAAGGGGCGCTGCTCAACGGCGGCGCCGCGTATTACCGGATTTATCGTACCGGCGACGGGAAATTCGTCGCCCTGGGGGCGATCGAAAAAGCGTTTTGGCGCAACTTCTGCGAAGCCGTGGCCCGACGTGATTGGACCGACCGCCACGCCGACCCGTTGCCGCAAACCGCACTCATCGCCGAAGTCGCGGACGTTTTCGCGGGCGCGCCCCGCGCCGAATGGGATCGCAGACTCAAGAACGTCGATTGCTGCTACCAACCGGTGTTGGATTACGGCGAAGTGCCGGCGCATCCGCATGTCGCGGCGCGCGGATTGGTGCGCGGGGCCGAAGCCGCGTTTGCCGCGATCGTCGATGGCGAGCCGCCGTCCATGCGGGCGCCTCATCGGGATGTAACCATAGAAGAAGCCGTGGCGGCGTGGGTCGAAACGGTGTAAGAAACGCCGGCTCCAGCGGATTGCCATGCGGCGTCGGATTATAAGAAGCATCCTGGGGGAGGGAGCGTCATGAACGGCGAACCGGCCGCGTCGGTCGGCCGCGATCTCGTTGGCGGATTCAACGCCGCGATGATCGGACTGCCCTATACCCTCGGCCTCGGCATCGTCGCGTTCGCGCCGCTCGGACCCTCGTTCGCCGCCGAGGGGGCGCTCGCGGGTATCCTCGGCGCGGTGGGCGTTGGCCTTCTCGTTCCATTATTCGGCGGGACGCGGGTAATGATTTCCGGCCCGCGGGTAACCATGGCGCTGGTGGTGGCCGCGACGTTGGCCGAGATTGCGGCGCCCGGATCGCCTTTCGCCGGCCGGCCGGCGGTGGTTGCGGCCTTTGCCATGCTCGCGCTTGCCGGAATGATTCAAGTTCTGCTCGGGGCATTTCGGATTGGCGGGCTTATCCGCTATGTCCCGTATCCGGTCATCGCGGGAATCGTGACCGGATCGGGCATTTTGATCGTTTTAGACCAAATGCGCGCGTTGTTCGCGATCCCGAGCGGAACCGGATGGTTCGACGCAATCGCGCGCGGGCATCTGCCGCCGGTCGGGGCGATCCTCGTCGCGGCCGCGACGGTCGCCGTGGCCTGGACGGTCCCGCGCGTGTGGCCGCGGCTCCCGGGCGTCTTGCTCGCCCTGTTTGCGGGCCTTGCGTTTCACCACGCGCTCGAGCCGGTTCTGGGTTCGGCGGCGCTCGGCGAGGCGGTCGGCGCGATGGAAGGCATGAACCAGGTTCTCTTCGCGGGAACCGTTGAGAACTGGTCGACTTGGCTCCGGGGCGATATGTGGGCCGGCATCGACCTCGACCACCCCGCGATTACGACGCTGGTCGTCGGCGCCGTGTCGGTTGCGGCGCTCGCGACCCTCGACACCCTGCTCGCGGTTCAGTTCGCCGATAGCCTGACGCTCGATCGCACCAGCGGCAGCCGCGAACTGCTGGTTCAGGGGTTCGCCAATATGCTTGTCGCCCTGGGCGGGGGCTTGACCGGGGCCGGTTCTCCGGCTCGGACCGCCGCCAGCCATCATGCCGGCGCGCGAACCCGGTTGGCGTCCGTTTTCGGCGCTCTTGCCATGCTGATCCCGCTCGCGTTCCCCGGCGCTCTCGCGCATCTGCCGGTATCCGTGGTTACCGGCATTCTGATCGTGATCGGCCTCGAGTTGATCGACAAATGGACGGTCGGCCGCGCCCGCGACCTGGCCGTGTCCGGCTGGCGCAATCATCCCCAGATCCTCATCGAGGTCGGCATCGCGGGGCTCGTCGCACTGATCGCGGTGGCGCTCGGCCTGATAACGGCGCTGGGGCTCGGCGTCCTGATCGCGGGCGTTGTCATGATCGGACGGTTAAGCCGCTCGCTGGTGCGCCGGGTCTACCGTGGCGCCCATATTCATTCCCGCCGCCAGCGCGACCGGCGCAGCCTGGACATCCTCGCGCGGGACGGCGATCGGATCGCGGTCCTGGAACTGGAGGGACCGATTTTCTTCCACAGCGCGGACCATCTCGAATCGGTGGTGGAACGCTTGATCGCCGATGGCGCTCGCTACGTCATCCTCGACATGAAGCGGGTGACGGAAGTGGACGTGACCGGCGCGCGCACGGTGGAGCACTTGGTTCGCCGCGCCGCCCGTTCGGGCGTCTTCGTCTTCATCAGCTATTTGCCGGCGGAAAAGCGGCGTGGCCGGGGCGATTTCATGGGAACGGAGCGCCGGCGGGTCGGGAACGCGCGCCGGGCGCGGATCGCCTTCGAACGGTTCGGCGTCGTCCGCGCGGTCGGAGAGAATCACATATTTCCCGATACCGACTCGGCGCTCGCGGCATGCGAGAACTTGGTCCTCGGCGTCGGCGAGCGCGATCGTCGCGACGATCATGGGCGAGAAGCGATCGTCGGCGTCTTCCGGGGCTTTACCGGGGCGGAACTCCGCGACATTCGCCGCCGGGCAAAGCGGATATCCTGGCGCAAGGGCGAGACGATTTTTGCCGAGGGCGACACGGGCGACGCGATTTTTCTTTTGTCGCGCGGACACGCGGACGTGATCATACGGGTACCGGGCAGCGAGCACGGCAAACGCCTGGATACCCTGACGCCCGGATCGGTCTTCGGCGAAATGGCGGTTCTGGACAACAAGCCCCGCGCCGCCGCGGTCATCGCGGCCGATCACGCCGTCGGTTACCGATTGTCGGCGGCGGCGTTCGCGGCGCTGAAAGGGGAACGACCGCAGATCGCCCTCAAGCTGCTGTCCAATCTCTGCCTGATCATGACGGCGCGGATGCGTTCCGCCAATCGCATGATCGCGGAATTGGAGGGATGAACGCTCAACTGCCGCAGCCGGTTTCGGCGACGATGCGCGCGCCGGCGGCGCCCAGCGCATCGAGCGGCGCGTTGCCCTTGCCCTTGAGATCGTAGCTCATGCGCGTCTCGCCGCCGCCCGCGCCGTAGCGCGCGACCGTGATCTTGCGGCACGAATCGCAGGAATTGAGCATCATGATCCGGTCGGCGACGCGATAAAGCTTCGTGCATTCGATCTTGGGCGGCGGCGGGGGCGATGCTTGGGGGTCGACGATGTTGACCGGGGCGTCGGGGGTGCCTTCGCACGGCGCCTCCGACATCATGCGCGAACGTCCCGCACCCTTGAACGGCAGGTCGACCGGCATGCCCGGGTGGACGGTGAAACTGCGCTGGGTCGGCGCCGCGTTGCCGGCGCGGCCGCGGTGCACGGTCACGATCCGGCAGGCGTTGCATTGGTTGATCAGGGTCTCGCCGCCCGGGCCGGGCACGAGGCGAACGCACTCCTCGGCCGCCGCCGGAAAGGCGGCGGCCGAGGCGAGCGCCAGCCACAGGAGAAAGCGAAACGCCATGCCGGGCAGCCTGCGCCCGGCATGGTTAACGCCGGGTTAATCGGCCGCCGAGGGCTTTTTCGGCCCGGAATCGCGGGCGTCCTGGCGGCGGCGGAAGCCCTCCGCGTCGCCGTAGTCGAGGAATTCGTAATAGCGCTGGTGCGGCGGCTGAACCGCTTGCGCGTGCTTGATCGGGCACCAATAAGCCTCGGTCCGGCTGCCGATTTCGCGGGCGTAGGCGATGACCCCGGTGGCATAGCCGCAATAATCGCAATTCAGTTTCTCGATCAGGTTGAGGTAGCCGAGATGATGCCGGTCCCAGGCGATGAAATCGGAACGGCGCACTTTCTTGATGCCGTACACCGGAAAACAGACGTGCTGATAGACGAACAGCGCGACATCGAGCAGCGCGATCGGGATCAGCATGGCGTAGATCACCGGCGCGGTGACGATAAACAGCACCGGCGCGCGCGCGAAAAAGGCCGCGAGGCCGCGCCGGAACCGATGCTGTTGGTCGAGCACCGCGCGCTCGAAGCGGAGACGCTGGCGATCGAATCCGGCGCCGAGGCGCTCCCGTTGGCGCGCCAGCTCGCGGTCGAGATCGGTTTCGGCCTCGCGCAGGCGGGCGAGCAGGCGATCCTGGATGTCGGTCATGGCGGCACTCCCCGTTGCGGGACACACGCAGGGTACGTCGCAGGTCAGGACCGGCGATAGGGGGAAAACTCCGTCAGTTCGGCGATTTCGGCCATGACCGCCGCGCGCTCGCGCGCCAAGTGCCGCCCGAGCAGATCGCGAAAGGCCGCGTTCGCGATCCAATGATAGCTTCTTGTCGCCTCGGGCAGGTAGCCGCGCTGGATCTTGTGCTCGCCTTGCGCGCCCGCCTCGACGCGGGCCAAGCCGCGCCCGATCGCGAACTCGATCGCCTGGTAGTAGCAAGCCTCGAAATGCAGGAATCGGAAATCCGCGGCGCAGCCCCAGTGCCGCCCGTAGAGCGTGTCGCCGCCGAGCAGATTGAGCGCCCCCGCCACCGGCCGTCCGCCGTGTTCGGCCAGCACCAGCACGACGCGGTCGGCCATGCGCTCGCCCAGCAGCGAAAAAAAGGCCCGCGTCAAATACCCGCCGCCCCATTTGCGCGAGGCGGTATCGCGATAGAAGGCGTAAAAGACGTCCCAATGGGCCTCGCGCAAATCCGATCCGGTCAGGACGGATATGGCGACCCCGGCATCGCGGACCGCGGCGCGTTCCTTGCGGATGGCCTTGCGCTTGCGCGAAGAAAGGGCGGCGAGAAAGTCGTCGAAGTCGCGGTAACCGCGATTGGTCCAGTGGTATTGGACGCCGAGGCGCGACAGATATCCGGCGGCCTCGAGGGCTTGGGCGTCGACCTCGGCGGGAAAATTGACGTGGAGCGAGGAAACGCCGTGGCGTTCGGCGATCCGAATCATCGCCGCGGCGAGGGCCGCGCGCAGTTCGTCGGCGCGCTCGCGCGCGAGCGCGGGCGGCACCAGGAGCCTCGGTCCGGTTGCGGGCGTGAACGGCACCGCGCACAGCAGTTTCGGATAATAACGTCCGCCCGCGCGTGTGTAGGCGTCCGCCCAGGCGTGGTCGAACACGTATTCGCCGTAGGAATGGCTTTTGGCATAGAACGGAGCGCAGGCGAGGACGGCGCCGTTCGCGTCCTCGATCACCGCGTGCGCCGGCGCCCAGCCGGTTTCGGCGGTGGCCGATCCGGATTCTTCCAGGGCGGCGAGAAACGCGTGGGCGACGAAGGGATTATCCGCTCCCGCCGACGCATCCCAATCCGCGGCCGCGAGGCCGCGGATCGAGGTCAGCGTGCGCGCGATCAGGGGTTCGCGGCCGTCCGGCATGGGGAAAGGATGGCCGCCGCGCGGCGGGAACGCAAGCTATCCACCGGAGCCGTACATCTTGGCCGGCAGCCACAGCACGAGATCGGGCCAGACGAAACACGCGGCCACGGCGAGAAGTTGCACGATCACGAACGGAATGACGCCGAGGTAGATGTGGCGGGTGGTGATTTCCTTCGGGACCACGCCCTTGAGATAAAAGAGCGAGAATCCGACCGGCGGGGTGAGGAACGACGTTTGCAGCATCACCGCGAGCACGACCAGGAACCACACCATGTTGATGCCGAGATCCTTGATCACCGGCGCGACCAGGGGAAGGATGATCAGCACGATCTCCAGCCAATCGAGGAAGAAGCCGGCGATGAAGGCGACGAACAGGATGAAGATCACGATGCCGGTCGGCCCGAACGGCAGCCCCTTGAGCGCGTGCGCGATCAATTCGTCGCCGCCGAGCGAGCGCAGAATGAACGCGAAAATCGTCGCGCCGATGAAAATGCCGAAGATGAAGCAGGTGGTGAGCGTCGTCTCGATGCCGACTTGACGGATAACCTTGAGGCTGAGCCTGCGGTTGAAGAGCGCGAGCAAAGTCGCGCCGAAGGCGCCGATGCCGGACGCCTCGGTCGGCGTCGCGATACCCATGAAGATCGCGCCGAGAACGGCGAGGATCAGGCCGGCGGTCGGCACGGTCGCCAGCACCGCGCCCCAAATCTCGCGCCCCGTCAACGGCGGGGCCTTGGGCGGCGGTGGTGCCGCCTTGGGATTGAACAGGCCGACCAGAATGACATAGAGCATGAACAACAGGCCGAGCATCACGCCCGGGATCAGCGCCCCCATGAACAGGTCGCCGACCGATATGGAAATCTGGTCGGCCATCAGCACCAGCATGATCGACGGCGGCACCAGGATGCCGAGGGTTCCCGCCGCGGCGACCACGCCGGAGGAGAGCGTCTTCGAATAATTGGCCTGCAGCATGATCGGAATCGCGAGCGTCGCGAGCAGGACCACGGACGCACCGACGATGCCGGTCGAGGCGGCGAGAAGGATGCCGATCAGGATGACGGTGATGGCGAGGCCGCCGCGCAACCGGCCGAACACGCGCACCATGTTGGTCATCATCTTCTCGGCGACGCCCGAATTGTCGAGCATCAGCCCCATGTAGATGAACATCGGCAGCGACACGAGGACCCAGTTCGACATGATCGCGTCGACGCGATCGATGATGGCGCCGAGCTTGGGCCAGCCGGTGAGCAGGAAGGTATCGACGCCGAGGCCGTTGAGCGCGAGGCCTCCGGCGGCGAACAGCAGCGACAGCCCGCCCAGCAGCCACGCGACCGGATAGCCGGTGAACAGCGACCCGATGAAGGTCGCCATGAAGATGACGACGATGATTTCGTAGACCGGCATCGCCGACTACCTCGTTCCCGCCCGCAACGCCGCCCACACCCGTGTGAGACGGGAGACGCCCGCCATCGCCAGCAGAACGAAAGCGGTGACGATGAACGATTTCAAGGCCCAGCGATACGGCAGCCCGTCGGGCGCGGCGGAGATTTCGTTCAATTCCCACGACCTCGCCACGAACGGCACGGCGTACCAAATCATGAAAACCGCGACCGGCAGCAGCAGGAACAACAAACCGCCGAGTTCGATCCTGAGGCGGGTCCGACGCGAGAAGTGTTCGGCCAGCACGTCGACGCGCACGTGGCGCTGGCGGACTTCGGTGAACGCGAGCCCGAGCAGAAATCCGATGGCGTAGATGTGCCATTGGATTTCTTCGAGCTTGATCGAACCGACGGAAAAAACATAGCGCTGCACGACCTGATAGACGATCAGCAGCATCAGGATCGTCCACAGCCAGGACGACGCTTCGCCGATGGCGACGATCACCCGGTCGAACGCCCGGGAGATCGCCGTTTCGGGCAGCGAAAAATCGGACGGCCCCGAGGAGGGGCCGTCCATAGGCGGTTTGATCTCCGCCGCCATACCGGCGGGATCAGTGCTTGAAGTCGCGCGGCAAGTAGCCGAAATCGTGCCACTTGCTGTTCTGTTTCTGGAAGGAGCGCTGGCTGTCGTAAACCTTCTTGAACATGGCGTCCTTGGCGCTTTCCTCGGCCATCACTTCGTCGGTGGCTTTTTTGAAGGCGGCGAGCAGTTCGGGCGACACCTTGACCGCCTTGACGCCTTCCTTCTCGAACTTTTCCAGGGTCGTGCCCTGCAGGGCTTCGGCCTTGGCGAGCGATATGGCAACGCCCGCGGTGCAGGTCGTTTCGATCAGCGCCTGGGTGGCGGGCTTCAGCTTCGACCACTGATCGAGGTTGACGTAGAGATACTGGTTGGTCGAGGGCTGGTGCCAGCCGGGCAAGTAGTAGAACTTGGCGACCTTGTGGAAGCCGAGTTGGTCGTCCACCGTCGGCAGCGAGAACTCGGTGCCGTCGAGCACGCCTTTTTCCAGCGCCTGGAACAGTTCGCCGCCGGGCAGCATGGTCACGGAGGCGCCGACCTTCTGATATACCTTGCCGCCGAGGCCCGCGGCGCGGAACTTCAGGCCCTTGATCTCGTCGGGCTTGGTGATCTCCTTGCGGAACCAGCCGGCCGCTTCGGGGCTGATGGTGCCGCAGAAGATGGGGTGGACCTTGTGCGGCTTGTAGAGTTCCTTGAGAAGCTGGTCGCCGCCGCCGAAATACATCCACGCCGAGAACATCGGGCTTTCCATGCCGAACGGCACCGCGCCGAACAGGGCGGAAGCGGGGAGCTTGCCGATCTCGTAGCCCATCCAGGTGTAGCCGGCTTCGACCTTGCCCTGGCTGACGGAATCGAACACCGCGAGCGCCGGGACCAGCTTGCCCGGTTCGAACACCTGCAGTTTGATGCGGCCGCCCGAGGCGCGGTCGAGCTGCTGCGCGACCCACGGCATGGTGTCGCCGAGCGCCACCAGGTTGGATCCGAACGCCATGGGGATGCCCCAGCGAACGGTATCGATTTCCTGAGCGTGGGCTATTCCGCCGGCATTCAGCGCCAAGGCAACCGTCGCCGCGGTAACGTATTTCTTCATCGAAAGCCTCCCGGTTGAAAGATTTATTTCAGGTCGCGACAGGCGTCGTCGCCGTCCAATCGCACGCGGTAGCGAGCCGCCGGAAGGGCACCGTAACATACGGCATCGACCGGCGAAAGGGTCTCGGAAGGGGGGTCAGAGCCGCAGCAAAAGCCCTTCGTGGGGGGCGACGACTCGGGTCTTGGAACGCAATTTCGCCAACTGGCTTTCCGCGGTTTCGAGCTTGGCGTCGATGGCGGTGTCCGATTGGTCGGGATCGTGGTGGAAGAGATAAAGGTTCTTGACCTTGGCGGCGTGGGCCAGCTTGACCACTTCGCCGATGCAGGAATGGCCCCAGCCGACCTTGCTCGCGTATTCCTGGTCGGTATAGGTGGTGTCGGTGATGAGCACATCAATCCCTTCGACAAACTTGGCGAGCTTGGCGACGTAGTGGGCGTTGTGATGCGGGTTGCCCTCGAGGAACAGTTCATTGTCGGTGACGTAGCCGATCGAGCGGCCGTTGTAGTCGATCCGGTAGCCGAGGCAGCGGCCGGGATGGCTGAGCAGCATGGTGCTGACCTTGATCCGGCCGAACATCAGCTCTTCCTCGTCGAGGTCGTGGAAATAGACCCGCGCGCCGAATTCCTGGAAGGTGATCGGGAAGTAGACGCCGTCCATCTGCGCGGAAATGATCTGGCGCATGGTGGTGTCGCCGTGGCGCGCGCCGAGGATCTCGAAATCGTTGCCCGGCAGGTAGAGAGGGACGAAGAAGGGAAGCGCGTTGATGTGGTCCCAATGCGGATGCGACAGGAAAATCTTGGCTTCGATACGGGTTCGCTTCTGCCTGAGCAGATGGTCGGACAGATTCTTGATGCCGGTTCCGGCGTCGAACACGAACAGCTGGTGGGTCGGAAATTCCAAAGTCACGCACGACGTGTTGCCGCCGTAGCGCAGGCTTTTTCCGCCGGCGACCGGCAGCGTTCCGCGTACGCCCCAGAAGGTGAGGTCGATCTTGTCCTCGACGATGCGCAACACCCGGGACATGAACGTCTCGGCCGAGATCGGCTTCTGGATGAAGCCGTCGGCGCCGGTACCGAGGGCGCGTTTGCGGTCGAATTCGTAGGTCTTGGCCGACACCACGACGATTTTCATTGCGGCGGTCGACGGTTTCGCGCGCAGCATCGCGCACAACTCGATGCCGTCCACGTCCGGCATCATCAAGTCCACGATCACCACGTCCGGCTTCTGCACCAGGATATCGGCCAGCGCCGTCAGACTGGAGGTGGAGAATTTAACCGTGTGTCCGGCTTGCGCGATCAGCGCCGTCATCATTTTCGCCGCGATCGGATCGTCGTCGACCACGTGGAAGCTGAGACGCCGGCTTGCGCCCTGTTGGGCGATGGCGTTGGCGAGAAACGGCTCGTTCTCGGCGAGTTGCACCGCGACCGGCCCGCGACTCACGGACAACGGTCCGGGGGCGCTGGTGCCGGCGGCGGACTTGCGGCGGGATTTGGAGGACTTTTTGCGCGAAGCGGCCACGAAGGGGTATTCCTCAGAATCGGGCACGTGTGGTGTCGGATACTTCCCCCGCGCGAGCTTTTTTCAAGCCTTATCGACGCGCTATTAGGCACTATTCGGCGCTATTGGGCATGGAAATCGCCCCGATTTCAACCGTAAAAAATCGATCGATGGAAAAATGCAGCCGCCGCGGTTCAAGGCGCTCGAGACCCGCGCATCGTGGCCTTTTCTCACGAGGGGGATTCGGTCGCTGAGCGAACGGAGAAATAAAGGAAGGGATCGGAAAAAATCGGGCGCCCTCCGGATGTTAGCGATCCGGAGAGCGCCCCAAGTTTCCCAGGGAGGAACGTTTGCATACCGTGCGCGCCATCAGGAGCATCCGGTGGTGGAGCCACACGTGTTGCATTTGAGGCAGGTGCCGTTGCGCACCAGCGTAAAATTTCCGCACTCGCCGCACGGGTCGCCTTCGTAACCCTTCATGCGGGCTTCGCGAATCTGATCGAGCCGGGTGTCCACCGCCTGCACGACCTCGGCGTCGAGGCTGAGGGCGTACACCCCTTGCGCGGCCGGAGACATGGCCGTGACCGGGGCGGACATGACGGCGGTCGCGGCCGCGCCCTTGGCGCCCCGGATGACCATGAGCTTGGAGCGGACATAGCCCTGGCTTGCGGCCGGCGGGATCGCGCCTTCGGCGGTGCCCGGCAAGTCGCCTTCGTCGTTGCCGCCGCCGAGGCTGTCGGGTTTCAGGTCGTCGGGCTGGATGTGGGCAAGGTCGTTGCGCCCGAGATAGGAAACCGCCAGTTCCCGGAAGATGTAATCGATGATCGACGTCGCCGACTTGATCGCGTCGTTGCCCTGGACCAGGCCAGCGGGCTCGAAGCGGGTGAAGGTGAACGCCTCGACGTATTCTTCGAGCGGGACGCCGTACTGAAGCCCGATCGAGATGGCGATGGCGAAATTGTTCATCAGGCTGCGGAAAGCTGCGCCTTCCTTGTGCATGTCGACGAAGATCTCGGCCAACCGGCCGTCGCCGTATTCGCCGGTGCGCAGATAGACCTTGTGGCCGCCGACGATCGCTTTCTGGGTGTAACCCTTGCGCCGGCTGGGCGGGCGTTCGCGGTCGCGCTTGACGTGCTCGACCACGCGTTCGACGACCCGCTCGACCACCCGTTCGGCGACCAGTTCCGCGCGCTGGACGGGGTTGGCGGCGGCGATGCGCTCGGCCGTATCCTCGGCTTCGTCCGCGTCGTCGGCGAGCAGGGCCGCGTTCAGCGGCTGCGACAGCTTGGATCCGTCGCGGTAAAGCGCGTTGGCCTTGAGACCGAGCCGCCAGGACAGCATGTACGCGTTCTGGCAGTCGGCGACCGTCGCCGCGTTCGGCATATTGATGGTCTTGGAGATGGCGCCCGAAATGAACGGCTGCGACGCCGCCATCATGCGGATGTGGCTCTCGACCGACAGGAACCGCTTGCCGTTGCGCCCGCACGGGCTGGCGCAGTCGAACACCGGCAGATGCTGCGGCTTCAGGTACGGCGCGCCCTCGAGGGTCATGGCGCCGCAGACATAGGCGTTGGCGGCGTCGATGTCGGACTTGGCGAAGCCGAGCGCGGCGAGTAGATCGAAATCCACTTCGTCGAGCCGCTTCGGGTCGATCTTGAGGGTATCGGTGCAGAACGCCTCGCCCAACGTCCATTTGTTGAACACGAAGCGGATATCGTAGGTGCTCGCGAGCGCGGCTTCGACCTTGGCCAGGGCCTCGTCGGTGAAGCCGTGGGCGCGCAGCACGTCGTGGGTTACGCCCGGCGCGCCCTTGAGGGTGCCGTGGCCGACCGCGTAGCGGACGATTTCGCCGATCTCCTCCTCGGCGTAGCCGAGCGTCTTGAGCGCGCGCGGAACGATGCGGTTGATGATCTTGAAGTAGCCGCCGCCGGCGAGCTTCTTGTACTTGACCAGGGCGAAATCGGGCTCGATGCCGGTGGTGTCGCAATCCATCACCAGGCCGATGGTTCCGGTCGGCGCGACCACGCTGACTTGGGCGTTGCGGAAGCCGTGCGCCTGGCCGAGCTCAAGGGCGCGATCCCAGATCATGCGCGCGGCGGCCGCCAGTTCCGCGTCCGGGCAGTCGGCGCCGTTGAGCGGCACCGGCAGGACCGAGAGACCCTCGTAGCTGCCGCTGGCGCCGTGCGCCGCGCGGCGGTGATTACGGATGACCCGGAGCATCGCGTCGCGGTTGGCTTCATAGCGCGGGAACGCCCCCATCTCGCCCGCCATCTCGGCGGAAGCCGCGTAGGACGCCCCGGTCATCAGCGCGGAGACGGCGCCGCAAATCGCGCGCCCCTCGGCCGAATCGTAGGGAATGCCGGCGGCCATCAGGTAGCCGCCGATGTTGGCGAAGCCCAAGCCGAGCGTGCGGAATTCGTAGGACAGCTCGGCGATGCGCGGCGACGGGAACTGGGCCATGGTCACCGAGATTTCGAGGGTCAGCGTCCAGAGCCTGACCGCGTGCTCGAAACGCGCGACGTCGAACTGGCCGTCCTTGCCCAAGAACGGCAGCAAGTTGAGCGAGGCGAGGTTGCACGCCGTGTCGTCGAGGAACATGTACTCCGAGCACGGGTTGGAGGCGTTGATCCGCCCCGATTCCGGGCACGTATGCCATTCGTTGATGGTGGTGTCGAATTGCAGGCCGGGATCGGCCGAGGCCCAGGCGGCGTAAGCGATCCGCTCCCACAATTCCTTGGCGCGCACGGTCTTGGCGACCCTGCCGTCGACCCGGCGGGTGAGCGGCCATTCGCCGTCGCCGACGACGCGATCGAGGAAGGCGTTGGACACGCGCACGCTGTTGTTGGAATTCTGCCCGCTCACGGTCATGTAGGCTTCCGAATCCCAGTCGGTGTCGAAAACCGGGAAATCGATCGCGGTGTAGCCCTGGCGCGCGAATTGGATGACGCGGCGGATGTAGCTGTCCGGGATCATCGCCTGGCGGGCGCCGCGGATGGCGCGCTTCAAGGCGCCGTTGCGGGTCGGCTCGAAGCGGTCCTCGCCGCCGCGCCCCGATAGGGGCGCATCATCCAAGACGCGCGGGGATTCGCCCGCGCGAGGCGCGTCGGTATTGCACGCGGCCATGATCTCGTTGAGGTGCTTGTGGGCGAGGCGCGAGCCGGCGACGAGGGCGGCGACCTTCTGTTCCTCGCGCACCTTCCAATCGACGAACTGCTCGATGTCGGGATGATCGACGTCGACCACCACCATTTTGGCGGCGCGCCGGGTGGTGCCGCCCGATTTGATGGCGCCGGCGGCCCGGTCGCCGATCTTGAGAAAGCTCATCAGGCCGGACGAACGCCCGCCGCCGGAAAGCTTTTCGTTTTCCCCGCGCAGGCGCGAGAAGTTGGAGCCGGTGCCGGAGCCGTACTTGAACAGGCGGGCTTCCCGTACCCACAAATCCATGATCCCGCCTTCGTTGACGAGATCGTCGTCGACGCTCTGGATGAAACAAGCGTGCGGCTGCGGGTGTTCGTAGGCCGAAGCCGAGCGGACCAGTTTGCCGGTGCGGAAATCGACGTAATAATGTCCCTGCGCCGGACCGTCGATGCCGTAGGCCCAATGGAGGCCGGTGTTGAACCACTGCGGCGAATTGGGGGCGCCGATCTGGGCGGCGAGCATGTGGCACATTTCGTCGTAATAGGCGCGCGCGTCCGCCTCGCCGTCGAAGTAGCCGCCCTTCCAGCCCCAATAGGTCCAGGTGCCCGCCATGCGTTCGAACACCTGTTTGGCCGATGTCTCGCCGACCGTGCGCTCGTCCTTGGGCAGTCCGGCCAGCGCGTCCTCGTCGGCGACGTGGCGCCAGAGCCAGGACGGCACGCCGTTTTCCTCGACGCGCTTGAGCCGGGCGGGGACGCCGGCCTTGCGGAAATATTTCTGGGCCAGCACGTCGCAGGCGACGTCCGACCAGTGCGCCGGCGCTTCGAGGCGCTCGAGCCGGAAGACGACCGAGCCGTCGGGATTTCGGATTTCGCTGGAGGTAACCTTGAACTCGATCCCGCCGTAGGGGGTTTGGCCTTCCTTGGTGTAACGACGCGCGATACGCATAGTCCCCTCTTTATGTTTTTGTCGGTCCGTGCCCCCTGGCCGAGGGTCCGGCCCGCCGTTGCGTGATGGGAGTGATCGGTCTTGGAAGAACGCGCATCCCTCGCGGGAAGTCCCCCAGAAGACTTCAAGCCCCCGTTTTATTGCCTCTCCCGACGCCGCTTTGATCCGCCGGCTTTCGAGCGCCCAGCCTCTCGATACGACACCAACAATGTGCTAGATACGGTGGCTGTTTCGATGGCGAGGGGCAAAATCTAGCCCAGTGCGATTCTCGGAGCAATCGGAAACTCCATATCTAGCGTTTGTGGGACATATTTTTTACAACATGTAGTGCTAACAAGGGGTTAAGCGGGCGGGGTTGAAGCCCGGCCTGAAATGCCGCCAAGGGATTGGGGAGACGTTCGATAGTCAGATGAATTGTTATTTTTATACAGAAGGTTATCAGCCTTCGACGAGAGCGCGGGAAATCGGGCCCGGGCGTTCCAGGGAGGGGATTTCCTAACTGTTCCCATGGCGCGAATGGCCCTAGGAAAGCGGAGTCGCTCGCGTTTGCACCCGATCGTGCGGCTCTTCGGCGGGGATAACGAAGGCGGTGACGCCGTGAAATACTCGGTCGGCGGAGCTACGATTATCGGTAAAGGAAGTTAAAGTTAAGGAGCGAACGATGGCGACACTGGGCACGCTGATCTACACCCTGTTCAAAGGCGTCCGGGTCGGCGCCGACGAATTCGGCAATCGCTATTACCGCGCGCGCGGGCAACGCCTGCACGGGCGCGAGCGGCGTTGGGTGATCTATAAGGGCGCCAACGAGGCCTCGAAGGTTCCCGCCGAATGGCACGCGTGGCTGCACCACACGGTCGATCAGCCGCTCACCCAGACCGCGGCCGAGGCGCGGCCGTGGCAAAAGCCGCATCAACCCAATCCCACCGGCACCGCGGACGCTTATCGTCCCGGCGGGCACGAACTCCGGGACGGACATCATCCCGCGACCACCGCCGACTACGAATCGTGGAGGCCGACGTAACTCCATGCGCGGGGAAGCCAAGGAAATCGCGGTCGGCGCGGTCGCGCTGTCGTCGCTGCTGCTGGTGCTGGGATTTTTTCAGGCCGGGCGCACGCACGCGGCCGGCCGCGCGACCGGATACGAGATCAGCGCCACCTTCAACCGGATCGACGGCCTGTTTCCGGGCGATCCGGTGCGCCTCGGCGGCATCCGGGTCGGCACCGTGGCCAAGGCCGAACTGGACGCCAATCATCGCGCCCGGCTCACGATGCGCCTCGATTCCGGGATCAAATTGCCGGAAGACACGGCCGCGGCGATCCACACCGACGGCCTGTTCGGCTCCAAGTTCGTGGTGCTGCTGGTGGGCGGCGACGACGCGGTCATCAAGCCGGGCGGAGCGATCACGCACACCCAGGACGCGCTGATCGTTTCCGAGCTGCTCGATCTCATCATCGCCGAGGGCCGCGCCGCGCGCGCCAAGGCTACCCCCAAGGAAGGAACCCGGCCATGATCGGACGCAATCTCGTCGAAACCGTGCTTGGCGCGGTCGTGCTGATGGTGGCCGGCATCTTCGTTTACTTCTTTCAGCAGACCGCCCAGGTGCGCGCGACCCAGGGCTATGCCATCAGCGCCCATTTCGCCAAGATCGGCGGTCTGGCCAAGGGCAGCGACGTGCGCATCAGCGGGATCAAGGTCGGCACCGTGACCGGCCAGCGCCTCGATCCCCAGACCTTCGACGCGATCGTGACGATGACCATTGCGCCGGAGGTGAAGCTGCCGGCCGACACGGTCGCGGCGGTCGACAGCGAGGGCATTCTCGGCGGCAAGTACGTGCGCCTGGAGCCGGGCCGCGCGGCGGAGAAAATTCCGCCCGGCGGCGCGATCCGCAAGACCCGCGATTGGCGCTCGCTCGAGGACCAGGTGGGCGAGATCATCTTCCTCGCGACCGGCGGCGACAAAGGCAAAAATTGACGCGAGTTCGTTTCCGTCCTCGCGACGCTTCGGGCACGGGTTGAAAAGCGCGCGCATATGGGCATCGGCGCCAAAATCCGAACGCGAATCTCTTCCTTGTACAGTTCGCCGATCGCAATCGCCTTGGCGGCGATCGCGATTTTCGCCGTGTTGTACGGGGTTTTTTCGGCTCTCGGCGTGGCGGAGAATCTGGGAAAGCGGCTCGAACAGTATGAACCGTTCAAGGCCGATGAAGCCCTGTTCGCGGGGCTTGTCATGTTCGTTCTTTTTGTGGTCGGCGGAATTTGGGAACTTCGCCGGAGAGGCGCGGATCTTCAGCAATCCCGCGATCTGCTGCGCACCGCCCTCGACAGCCTCAAGGACGGCGCCGCCCTGTTCGACAAGAACGAACGGCTGGTGTTCTGGAACGAGGGATTTATCCGCACCTCGCCGGCGTTGCGCGACGTCGTCTCGCCCGGCTTGTCGTTCACCGAACTGGTCACGCGCATGACGGCCCAGGGCCGTTACCTGGGCGTCGACCGGAATTGGGTCGAAACACGCGTCCGCCAGTTCCGAGCGCTGGAGCCGGTCGAGAACCACATGCGCGATCCCGACGGCAAGGAACGCTGGGCCCATGTGCATCTTCATCGCACGCAGGATGGCGGCACGTTCCTGATCCGCGAGGATATCACCGAGCGCAAGCGGGCCGAGGCGGAACTGGCGACCGTTCGCCAGCGCCTCGCCGATGCCATCGACAGCCTTTCCGACGGCGTCGCGCTGTTCGACAAGGACGAACGCCTGATCCTGCACAACCAGAGCTACCATCTCGCCGTGTCGCGGGTCATCGGCAACTTTCGCCTCGGCATGTCGTTCGAGGAGGAAATCCGTTCCCTCGATCGAAAAGGATTCTATGTCTCCGTCCGCGGCGACGACTGGATCGCGAAGCGTCTGCGCGCCTTTCGCGCGCTGGACCCGGTCGAATACCGGGCACAGGACATCCTCGGGCAGGATTTGTGGATCAAGGTCCATCACTACCGCACGCGCGACGGCGGCACGCTCCTGATCCGCGAGGACGCCACCGCGCAAAAGCAATCGGATTTGAAGGTACAAGCCGGCGAGCGGCTGCTGGGCCTTTTTATCGAACACGCTCCAGCGGCCCTGGCCATGTTCGACCGCGAGATGCGCTACCTCCATGTCAGCCGCCGGTGGCTCACCGATTATGGCCTCGGCGAGCGGGATTTGCGCGGCCTTTCGCATTACGATGTTTTTCCGGAAATTCCCGAAGCATGGAAAGAGGCGCATCGTCGCGGGCTGACCGGAGAAGTGCTCCGGATGGACGCCGAATCTTTCACGCGGCTCGATGGTTCGGTGCAATGGCTGAAATGGGAATTGCGACCATGGTTCGACGCGACGGGCACCGTCGGCGGGATCATTCTATTCACCGAAGACATCACTGCCCGCCGCAAAGCCGAATCCGACCTGGAGTCCTCGCGCCAATTGTTGCAAACGGCGCTCGACAGCGTCGGCGGCGGCATCGCCTTGTTCGACAAGGACGAACGGCTGGTCCTGCACAACCAAAGCCTGGCGACGAATCTCAAGGCCTTTCCCGGCGCGCTCGCGCCTGGGATTTCCTTCGTCGATTTCGTCAAAACGATCGCCGCCGGCGGCGGCTACAAGGACGCGGGCCCGGAGTGGATCGCCGAGCGTATCCGCAAGTTCCGCGATCTGGAGCCGGTCGAATTACACCGGCGCGATCCCGACGGAACCGAGCGCTGGCATTTGATCCGCCATTACCGCACCCGCGACGGCGGCACGCTCAGGATCGGCACCGAAATCACCGAGCGCAAGCGGGCGGAAGCGGCGCTCGAATCTTCCCGGCAACTGCTGCAGTCCGCGCTCGACAGCATCGCCGCCGGCGTCGCCTTGTTCGACAAGGACGAACGCCTGGTGATGTGGAACGGCAACTATGTCGATACCCGCCCGCAATTGAGCGGCTATATCAAAGCCGGCGTGTCCTTCACCGACATAATCCGGCATCTGGTGGAACAGGACGGTTACGTTGGCGTGGACGAAGCGTGGGTGACCGAACGCGTTCGCCGTTTTCGCGCCTTGGAATCGTTCGAAGCCCACATGCGCGACCCCGATGGCGGCGAGCGCTGGGCCCTCGTAAACCATTACCGCACCCGCGACGGCGGCACGTTCCTGGTGCGCACGGACATCACCGCGCGCAAACGGACGGAAGCGGCGCTCGAAGACTCCCGACACCTGCTGCAAACGGCGATCGACAGTATTGGCGATGGCGTCGCGCTCTACGACAAGAACGAACGGCTGGTTCTGTTCAACGAAGGGTACGCCCGCAGCCTGCCGCTCATCGGCGACATCCTGAAACCGGGATTGTCGTTGCGCGAAGAAGTCACGGCGCTGGTCAAGCGCGGCAATTACGTCGGCCTCGGCGAGGATTGGATCGAGGAACGCCTTCGCCTGTTTCGCTCACTGGAAACGGCATTGAGCCGGCAGCACGATCCCGCCGGCGACCGGTGGATTTCATCGAGCCATTATCGCACCCGCGACGGCAGTACATTCCTGGTACGCACGGATATTACCGCGCGCAAGAGGGCGGAGGCGGAATTGGCCAGCGCCCAGCAGCGGCTCGCCGATGCGATCGAGAGCATCAGCGACGGCATCGTCCTGTTCGACAAGGACGAACGGCTGGCGCTGTTCAATCGCCGCTATGCCGCCGAAGTCGCGGCGATTGCGGACATCTTCAAGCCCGGATTGACGTTCGAAAATTTTGTCCGCGCGCTCGCCAAAGCCGGTTATTACGGCCCGGCCAAGGTCGGGGACGAAGCTTGGGTGCGCGAGCGCCTGCGGCGCTTCCGGGCGCTGACGGAAGCCGAATACGCGGTGACGCCCGATGACGGCGAACAGGCGTGGCGCCTGGTTCGTCATTTCCGCACCGCCGACGGCGGCACCCTGCTCGCGCTCAGCGACATCACCGCGCGCAAGCGGATGGAAACGGAGCTTCGGTCGAGTCAGGAATTGTTGTGGACCGCGCTCGAAAGCATGAACGACAGCGTTTCTTTGTTCGATTCGAGCGAGCGGCTGGTATTGTTCAACGAGTCGTTCGCGCGTTACCCGGCAATGATGCGCGATGTATTCAAGGTCGGTCTGCCGTTCGTCGAAATGGTCGAAACCCTGTTTGCGCGCGGCGGATATGCCGATAAGGATCGCGACTGGCTCGAACGGCGTATCCGTTGCTTCCGCGCGCTGGAGCCGATCGAGATCGCCTTCCGGGATGTGGACGGCAGCGAACGCTGGCTCAAGTTCACCCACCATCGCACCCGCGACGGCGGCACCCTGATGGTGCGCAAGGACGTCACCGATCAGATCCGCGCGCTGGGCGAGATCGAGCATGCCCGCAGCGTCGCCGAACAGGCAAATGAAACCAAAACCAAGTTCCTCGCCTCCATGAGCCACGAGTTGCGCACGCCGCTCAACGCCATTCTCGGTTTTGCCCAGATGATCGAATTGGGTAT
>VGZQ01000020.1 GCA_016872535.1 Rhodospirillales bacterium
ACTGGTCGCGCTCGCGCGGCAAGCTCTGGCGCAAGGGCGAAAGCAGCGGCCAGGAGCAGAAACTGATCGAGATGCGCGTCGATTGCGACGGCGATACGCTTCTGCTTTTGGTCGATCAGACCGGCGTCGCTTGCCACACCGGCCGGCGCAACTGCTTTTTCACCGCCATCCGCGGGGGCAAGCCGGTGGAGATCGCCAAGCCTTTGGTCGATCCGAAATCGCTTTACAAGGATTGAACGGGATCACGCCACCGCGCGCGCAGTGGCGGCGAGCGACGCCAGATATTGCTGGCGGCGGCGCATCAGGGCGTCGAGGGCGTCGAACGCGCGATCGTCGAGTTCGATAAATTGCGCGGCGAGCATCTCTTCGTTTCGCCGCAGGGCGCGGGCGCGAATGCCGACGGGCATGAGCGGGCCGCAAACGGGGCCGGCCGCGACGATCGGGAAATCCTCGCCCGCCCGCAGCGCGCCACCATAGGTTTCGAGTTGCAGCCCGCCGAGGCTCCAGTCGACGGCGACATATTCTCGTTTTTCGATCCGAACACGCAGTTCCGGCACCAGCAGGCGCTGCGTGCGTCGCCGCGCCACCGAGGAGGTGTCCGTCCGGGATGCCGCGTCCGGAGCCGCGATCCGGTCCGTTTCCGCCCCGCCGCGGTCGATGATTCCCGAAGTCATTCTGACTTGTCTTGGCCTATGCCGTTTCGCGGCTTTCTGTACATCCTTCGCCCTAAGATTTGGTTAGCGCCGATCTGGTTGTAAGGGTTGTTAGGCTCCCGCTAACCATTGTGGTAGGATATTCGCCAAGTCGATTCGATTACGCCCCCTTGGGAGTTTTCATGGCAGATAATCCAACGAACACGTTAGGCGGCCCGGGCCAGTCCGCTGTTTTCGAGGTGCGGGTGGAGGTGTCCGCGGTTCTCGGCACCGCAATGATGCCGATATCGCAGATCCTGAAACTCGGCCGCGGCGCGGTGGTCGAATTGAACCGCAAGGTGGGCGAGCCGATCGAACTGCGGGCCAACGAGGCGCTCGTCGGTTACGGCGAAATCGTCGTCGTCGACGACAAGCTCGGCGTGACCATGACCGAGGTCATCCGCAAGACCTGACCACTCCCCTTTGCGCGCGTCTTATCCGATCCGCGGCGGCATGACGCCCCAGGCGAGACCTGGTTCGCTTGTGACCTCGGTTAATTCCGCGCGGCGGAGAATATCCGCCACCGCCGTGTGCGATTGCCGGATTTCATAGCGCGGGCTATACCAATCGAACGTATCCAGGAGTGTCCAGGTGAACTGCTGGCGAATGCTCAGGTCGCGGTTGTGGGACGCGCAGATCGGCAACATGATATTCACGAAACGAACGAAGCGGATATGACTGAGCACCCAACTCAAGGGAAAAAACGTCACGGTCAAAGCCCACACGAGGCGATGAAGCGCCGTCAGGCTCAGCTTAGGTGTAAATCGGCGCAGCAGGTATTTGACGGGCTGGAACCGGGTTCGCCAGTCGATTTCGTAAAAATTATACGCCAGACGACCTCCGGCCTTGAGATAACGCGGCAACAGGGACATGGTTGCAGCCGGGTCGGGCGTATGCTGGATCACACCGAAGCAATAGATGGCGTCGAAGGTTTCGGACCAAAACGGTAACCGCAAAAGCGAGGCCTGCGCGAAATAAACCGACGCGGGTACGTTGTCCCGCGCCGCGTCCACCGCGCCGCTGATGTCGACGGCGACGACGCGCGCCCCTAAAGCGGCGGCAACAGCGGCAAAACGACCCGCGCCGCATCCCGCGTCGAGCACGAGCTTTCCCTTGAACCAGGTTTCGGGCAAGCGCGTGTCGGCGAGGAAGCGACGCTCGGACAGCCGGTGACCCGCCAGATGATCGATCTGCACCCGGCCCCAACGGGTCCATTCGTAGGCGAAGTTGTCGCAGTAGTTCTCGGCGTCGGCGACAAACCGCGGTATGCCGCGAACGATTGGAAAAATCCGACGGCATTCGGGACACGACAACCGGCCGGCGATGATGTCGGTGCCTGCCTCCTCGTCGACGGTCAAGTCCAGCGACGGGCGATTCGCGCAATCGGGACAGGCGAGAATATCGACGAAAGCGCGTTCCATGGAATAACGGTCTATCCGGAGCGGAGTCCGGCGGAAACCATAGCCATGGGGCGGTCGAAATGCCAACGCCAATAATCGAATTGTCCGCTCGCGATCAATCGGCTCAAATAGCCGCGCCGATCGGATAGTGTTGAAATCCGTATCGTTTCACTCAAGGCGCCGCATGGTTCAACGCGAATCGACGTCGGCCGAAGACTCTTCCATAGACGGGCGCGATTTGCTGTCCGGCGGGATCTTTCTTACCGCCGGCGCGATTGTTCAGGCCGTGGTCGGGTTGGGCGCACAATTGATCCTGATGCGGCTTCTGCTGCCCGACGAGTTCGGCGAATTCGCGATCGTTCTCGCCGGCGCCAGCCTGGCCCAGGTGTTCTTGTCCCTGCGGCTCGGTGTTCTGATCGTTCGCGCCACCGACGCGGAATTGACCGCCGCCCGGCGGGAGCGTTACCGCGCCGCGTTGGTCTGGGAAACCGCCGCCGCCGCCGCCGTAACGGCGATCTGGCTGGCGGCGTCCGGGCTGCTGACGATTTACGCGGCGGTCTTGGTGACGGCGCTCACCGTCGGCCAATGGACCAACCAAGCCGTCGCGTTTTACGAACGCTCGCTGGCTTATGGCCCGATTGCGGCCGTCGAGTCCGGAAGCCAAGTCGTCGGCCACATCTGCGCCGTGATATTGGTTTTATCCGGTGCCGGGGCGGCATCGCTTTATCTGCGCGAAGCTGTCGCCGCGCTCGTTCGAATGGCGGCTTACGCGCGGATCGGCGCGCTCGAACGGCCTCGCATCCGACTGCCACGTTGGGACGAATTGCGCACCCTTGTGGCCGAGGCCCGTGCGTTGTGGATCGACGGCGTGATGGAAGGCGGATTCGCGCGGATCATCGTTTTGGCGGCGGCGAGCCTCGGCGGCACGCGGGGTGCCGGAATTTTCAGCCAGAGCTTGCGCCTCGCCGTCGTTCCGCATCAATTCGTATCGCCGGTCGTGTTTCGGATGTCGGCCAACGTGTTCAGCCGGATCGGCGACGACGCGCGGCGCCGAACGTTGCTGATCCGCCTGACGCTGGCGACTTTGGCCGCGCTCGCTCTCGTCGCCGGATCGGCGATCGCCTTTGCCGATCCGCTCGTGCCGTTGGTGCTCGGCGAGCATTGGCGGCCCGCGGCCCGAACCATCGCGGCCATGGCCGGCGTGATCGTATTCATGTCCGGCTTCGATCTGCTGCGCGCCTATTGCTTCTCGCAACGGCGCATGAGGGTCCTTTTCGCCGGGCGCGTCGTTCAATACGCGATCTTCCTTGCCGGCGGCATAGCCGCCGTCGGCGCGGACGACCCGATCGCGTTGTTGGCGGCCGGTTTGTCGCTGGCGTACGCCGGTTCCTTCGCGACTCTCGCGGGCGGTTTGGCTTTCATACGTCCGACCAACATCCCGCGCGGGGCAGGCGAATAAGTTTATCTTCCGGGACGAGAACCGCGGTCGCGATTTCGCCTTCCGCGTAGCGAAAAGGTTCCAGGCGGTATCTTTCCGCGCCGGACAGGCGAAAAATCTGCCAACCTTCGCCCAAGGATTCCGTCAACGCGATCGACGGCGATAGTTTCCCGACCCGCTCCGTGAGGGTGGCCGGCGATACTTCGACTACCACGACCGGGCGAAAGCTTGCCAAGCTCGCGCGCATGCCCGCGAGTGCCTTCAGCTCGTATCCTTCCGTGTCGATTTTCACGAGGTCGACCCGCTCCACGACGTCGGCAAAAACCTCGTCCCCGCGGCGAACGGGCAAGGTTTCGCCGGGCCGGTTGGCGTTGACGTTCGGAACGAAACCCCCGGTTCCCCGGTTGGCCGTGATCGGCACGTGAAAGGTCAGCTGAGCGTTCGCATCGCCCAGTCCGTAGGGATGAAGCACAACATTGTCCAAGGCGTTAATCTCGACGTTGCGACGCAAGGCCGAAAAAGCCGTCGGCCACGGCTCGAACGCGTGCAAGCGCGAAACCCGACGCGCCAAGCCGAGGGTGTGCGTTCCCACGTTCGCGCCGACGTCGACGAATACAGCACCGGAGCCGGCGACCGTCGCCACGTCGCGCAGAAAGGCAAGCACGCCCGGTTCGTAAACTCCATAGAAGTACACCATCCAGTCGATATAACCGGACAAGTCGCCTTGATAGCGCAGACTGGCGTAATCGCACTCGAACGGCACCGACGGCATCCGGTCCGGGTCGGCAAACAGCCGTAGCAACCGGTCGCGCACGCCGAACGGGATCCATCGCTGGCGGCTCCATTGCCGCAAGACGCCGATCAAGGTCGGCGGCGGCACGGAACGTTCGGATGCCGCGGTCATGATTTCCGGGCCAGACATTCGCGAAGGATTCCGATCGCCCGGCGGCCATAGTCGTCCCAGTTAAACCCGGCGGCGACCCGCGTCGCGGCGGCGGCGCCGAGCGCGCGGCGCAAATCGGGATCGCCCGCGAGCCGGCAAAGGGCGGCGCCGAGGGCCGACGAATCCCCCGGCGGGACGATCAGCAATTCGCGGCCGTCGCCGCCCGCGTCCGGACCGCCGGTGGCACGGGAAGCGATCACCGGCAGGCCCGAGGCCATCGCCTGCAATATGACCATGCCGAACCCTTCCTCGATCGAGGGCAGACAGAAAATGTCCGCTTCGCGATAGGCTTTCGCCAACACCTCGCGCGACAACACGCCCCGCACCACAACTCGTTCATGAGGCAGCCGCGCCAACACGTCCCGGAACCCGGGCGCCATGGGACCGACCAGATGCAGTGTCCAATCGGACGGCAGGCGGGCAAACGCCTCTAACAGCCACGGCACCCCCTTGCGGACGCCGACCTCGCCCACGAACAACACGCGCTTCTCCCGACGTGTGGCGGAAGGCGGCGCGGGATGGAAGCGCACCAGGTCGACCCCGTAAGGATTGACTGCGATCCGCTCGGCCCCGAAGCCGCGCGCGAGAAAGCTTTCCCGCGCGAACGTGCTGCCAGTCACAATCAGGTCGGCCGCGTCATATTCCACCAGCTCGCGCTCCACCAGGCGAGCGTCAGTTTCCGGCCACGGCAACCCCCAGCGCGCAAACCCACCGCGCAGAATTTCGCTTTGCTGGACGATGTGGGTTGAGCCGCGTTCGAGTACCACGGTCATGCCTCGGCGCTTAGCTTCGCCGATCGCTTCGACGCTAGCGCTGCTCCAAGTGACCAGAGCATCCGCGTCGGGCAAGCGACGGGCGGAAAAACGCCCGAAGGCGCGGGCAATCATGAAATCCGGGGAAGATCCGATTCCCGTCCAGGCATGTGCACGGCGCAGGGCCTCCAACCAGGGCGCGGCGACGACCGGCGTTCCGGGCAGAAGAAAGCGCCGCGCGATAAACGCGGGGTATGTGGTCGCCAATTGGACGAGAAAGCCCGCGCGTTGCAGGCACCCCGCCAGCTCGAAGGCGTGGAACCGGCCGTGGGTGGCGACGGCGATTTTCATGCCCTTCCCTTCAGCACGTCGAGCAGGCGTCGCGACTGAGCCGACCATGTGTACGAAGCAAGCCGCGCGCGGTCGATGGCCGGAGGCGCGGCCGCGATTTCCCGATCGAGACCGGCGGCAAGCTCGTCCGCCCCGTCGCATGAAATCAATCGCCCGCCCAAACTTTGGGCGATCGAGTGCGATTCGGCGCTTTCACCCGGCAGGCAGAAAACCGGACGGTCCATGGCCAGCAGTTCGATCAACTTGTGTTGATAAAGGGCGTTCGGGTTGCGCACGTAAAGAATCACGGCCGAGCCGGCGGCCAACACGCGCAAGTTGTCCAGACTGACGAAGCCTGGAGCCTTCAGCCGCACGCGATCGGCGAATCGCCGCGCGGCGGCGAGAAAGCGCTCGCTCTCGCCGCCCGCGTAAACGATTTCCTCGCCGCCCCGGCACCAGCGCTCGATCCCGTCCATCAAGGTCGCCAGATGCCGTTGGTCGTAAAGAGCGCCGACGATCAGCAAACGGCGCGCTTGTATCGGCGCCAGGGGTGGAACAGGCAAAAACGATTCGTCGATACCCGAATAGACAACCGTCGGCACGTGGGCGAACCAACGCCTGGCGTCGTCGGCGTGTCCCGCCGACAGCGCCGTTGCACCGGCGCAATCGGCAAAGCGCGCGGCCAAGATTTTGCGGAACAGGACCGGAATAAACACCGACCAGGGGTCCTTGACGTCCATGATCCAAGGGCAACCGGCCAAACGAGCAATGCCCTGGCCGATGGCCCAGACATCGGTGTTGCCGAACGACGCCCATACCGCGTCGGGACGGAACGCGCGCGCCAGGACCTCCCAATACGGTCGGCTGGCATCGCGCCAATCGGTGAACAATCCGCCGCGCGTCAGATATTCGGCGGCGATCAGTAATTTGCGTAATGGCGCGACGAGGCGGCCCTCGCGCGCGGCGGCGATCAGCCGACCGGTGGCGGGGGCACATGCGAGCCGAAAGGGTGCGCGCCAATCGTGACGGTCGAGGGCTGCCGGCAACGTCGTCGGCGTTGTGTTCGACGGCTGACCCGGCAAAGTTTCGGTCAGGAGCACGACCTGATGGCCCGCCCCGGCGCACGCTTTGGCGAATTCGCGCTGACGCGTCGCGCACACGTGCGGCGTGTCGGGATGACAATGGTTGACGAATACCAGCTTCATAGGATCGGCGCGAATTTGGCCTGCGCCGCGGCCGGGCGCACGAAGTGCGCAAGCCACGCCTCGGTCGCCAGCAGTTTCCATAACGCCGACGCAAGACTGCTTTCTCCCGCTTCGAAACGCCGCACGGCTTTCCGCCACCAATCCGGTTCCCAGAAAGACGAATGCGCGAAGGACGGATCGTTGATCGCGCCCTTGACCGACTTCAGCAGCCCGCGGCCGAGCCACACGTCCTGGGGCGGAACGAATCCCTGCTTGCGCCAGCGCGCGCGGATCGGTTCGGGCAAGATTCCGTTCATGGCCGCGCGCAGGATCCGTTTCGTTTGTGCGTCGCCCATGAGGGCCTCGGCGGGCAGGCCTTGAACGAACTCAAACAATCGGTGATCGGTGAACGGCAGGCGCACCTCGACCGAGTGAGCCATGGAATTGCGATCGCCGTAGCGAAGCAAGGTGCCCAAAAATCCATCGAGGGAGTCGCGCCGCAACGCCGCGTGCAAGTTTCGGGGCCGTTCGCGGCGCTCCGGCGGCACAAGTTCCGGTTTCAGGCCGAAAGCAACGTCGGTACCACGCCCGGTCAATGCCGCCAGCCCGCGACGGATCGGCGCCGGCAGGCGGAGATGCCACGCCTCCACTTGATCGAGCGCGCCCGGATAGCGCGCGCGAATGGCCGCTTCGTCGGCGCGCCCGGCGTCGGCGAGATAAGCCGCGAAATACTGTTCGTAGCCGCCGAGAATCTCGTCGGCCCCCTGCCCGTCCAGCAAGACCTTGACGCCCTCCTCGCATGCCCGTCGAAAAACGCAGTATTGCGCGTACTGGCTCGCGGAATCGACCGGCAGTTCGTTGGCCCAGGCAAAGCGGCCCATTTCGACGACCAGTTCCGCCGGATCGGGATGCGCGTCATGGCCGAGCGGACGGACCGCGTCGGTAAGAATTTTCATGTAAGCGCCTTCGTCGGCGTCGGTGCCGGGAAAGCGTCCCGAAAAAGTGTGGTAGTGCGCTGCGTCACCCAAATGTTTCCGCACCAGGCAGGCGATCGACCCGGAATCGAGACCGCCCGACAGGCACGATCCCACCGTCACGTCGCTGCGCAGCCGGAGCGTGACGCTGTCGTCGAGCAGCTCGCGGAAGCGATCGGCGGCGGCGGCGAAATCGAGTCCGGCGGCGGTGGGATCAGGCTTTCCGTGCCAATAGCGCTCGATGCGAGGATCGAGAGTGGCGGACAAAGTCATCCAATGGGCCGGCGGCAACTGGGCGATGGCGGGGAACACGGTTTCCTGCCCGCGATCCAAGCCGTCGGCGGGCGAACACAGGAACCGCGCCACCCGTTCCGGCGCGATGTCCGTAGAAATGCCATCCAGCGCGAACAACGCCTTGTATTCCGACGCGAAGGCGAAAAAACCGTTCCCCAAAGCGTATAGAAACGGCTTTTCGCCAAAACGATCACGGGCGCAAAATAGGATCCGGCGTTCGCCGTCCCATAGCGCGAGGGCGAACATACCGTTGAATCGGGCGACGCATTCCGTTCCCCAGGCTTGCCACGCGGCCAGAATCACTTCCACGTCGCCCTGGGTAGCGAAGCGTGCGCCCAGCCCTTCCAACTCGGCGCGCAGTTCCCGGTAGTTGTAGATTTCGCCGTTGTAGGTGAGCGCGAGCTCGCCCGCGCGCGCGATCATCGGCTGGGCGTTGGCGGCGGAAGTGTCGATGATGGCGAGACGCCGGTGCCCGAACGCGACCCGGCCGTCGGCGCTCGCCCAGGTATTCGATCCGTCCGGCCCGCGATGGGCCATCAACGCGATCATCCGTTCCACGGCCGCCCGGTTGGCCGGTCCCCGGGCCGAGACGATTCCGGCTATCCCGCACACGTTCCCAGCATCCCCAATTCGTTCGACATGGCCGACGCCGGTCCGCGGCGCGGGAAAAACGGTGGCGACCCCGGCAGGATTCGAACCTGCGACCCCCAGCTTAGAAGGCTGGTGCTCTATCCAACTGAGCTACGGGGTCGTGCGTCGGCGAGCAAGCGCGCGACCGCCTGTCGAGATCGCATCATCTGACGCGATTGAACGCGAAATTGTCCGCATAACTGCGCGGACGGACAATCCGCTCGTGGGGCTCGTACACCTGATAGGCGAGCCCGTGGCGCTTGGCGAAATCGACGGCTTCCTTGCTGGTGGCGAAGCGGAGGCGCACCTGGGATTCCATGTCGCCCGATCCGGTCCATCCCATCAGCGGATCGACGATCTTGGCCGCACCCGGCTCGAACTCCAAAATCCATTTCCGGGTGTTGGCGCGGCCCGATTGCATGGCCGTCTTGGTTGGGCGGTAGATGCGCGCAACTGTCATGGTGCTGCTCGTGATGGTCCCTCGCTCGAACTGGTCGGGGAGGCGGGATTCGAACCCACGACCCCCAGCGCCCAAGGCTGGTGCGCTACCAGGCTGCGCCACTCCCCGCGCCCGCGAAGGTAAGGCCTTGGTCCGCGCGGCGCAAGAAGGCGGGAGGGTTAACGGGTTCAGCGCCGCGAACCCGGTCCATCGACGAGCGGGTGGACGACCCGGTCGCCCGGACGGATGCCGAGACGCGCGGAGGTGCCGCCCAGGACTTCGAGCACCGCGATCGCCGGCCCGGCCGAAGGAATCGCATCGAGGCTCTTGGGGCGGGTCCGCTCGGCGATGTTGAGTACCCGGCCGCCCGAACCGATGAAGATCATGTCGAGCGGGATTAACGTATTCAGCATCCACATGGAGATGGGGCCCGGGCGCTCGTACACGAACAGCATGCCCGCGTCCTCGGCCAGGAACGGCCGGTGCTGCAGGCCGCGCTCGCGTTGCGGTTCGTCGAGGGCAAGCTCAACGCGGAACCGGTGTTCGCCGCGCGCGGTGACGACGGTCAATTCGGAACGCTCAAAGCGGATTTCGGCGGCCAACGCGTCCGGCGAAAACGCCATCAACGGCACCGTCGCCAACACGAGCGCCGCGATGAGATGGACCAGCTTATTCGGCGGCGGGCGCAAGCGTTACCGATCCGAAGTCTTGGGCGCCGGCCGGGCCGTGGGATTCCACGCCTTGACCGCGACGGTACGTCCAGATTGGGTGCGCATCACCTTCGGCTTCACCACCTGGTCGAGCGCCGGCGCCTCCGCGCCGCGGGCGAACGAGAGCCGCATCGCTTCGAACGTGATTTCGGCCCGGCGCCCTTGCTTGAAGGCACGCTGATAGGCGACCGTATCCTTGGCCATCCGGGTCAACCGGTCCGCGCTGTAATGGCCGAACCGGCGCCAGAGTGCATCGAGAAAGGTTTCAACCTCGAACGGCAGGAACAGTTCGACATCGAGTTTCGGCCGGCCCCGGGAAAACGCGACGTAAACGTTCGGTTCAATCGGCCCGCGCTCGTCGGCGACGAACACCGCCGGCATCAGCTTGCGCCCCTCGAAGGCGACACCGTAATAGGCCTGGGACAGGAACAGCAGCCGCTGCAGCTTTTGCGGCTGCATGCGTTCGGCCGTGCGTTCGGCCATGTCCATGAACCAGAAAGCGATATCGAAGGCGGAATCAACTTCGGTGGTCATGCGCGATCCCGGCGGCCGACGCGCTTCCTTGGGTTCGCACGCGGCCCTGCTGACAACTTCCTAGCAAATACCGGGGCGGGGAGAAAAGGTGCCTATTGGCCGACACGCCGCGCGTCGGTCGCACGTCCAATCCCTTAGGCGACGAGGTCGATCGCGCGGCCGAGGGTTGTTTCGGCGGCCCGCAGCACCTGGGCGTTGGCCTTGTAGGCGATCTCGATCTCGATCAGCTTGACGAATTCGCGGGCGAGTTCCGTATCCCCACCCTCGCCGTCGCCGAAGGCCTGGCCGTCCGGTTCCCGCCGACGGGCGGATACCCCGGCCCCCTCTTCGCCCGCCTGGATCGAAACGGTCAAAACCTCGACCGGCTTAAATCCTTCGCTGTTGAGATTGGCGACGTTGTGCGCGATTTCGGCCGCGCGCGCCGATTGCGCAAAAAGGCCGGAAACGGCGGTCGACAGGACGTTCTGGATAGCCATGGGCGCCTCAAGATCAGCTTACCCGCCCGCGGCCGGCCCGCGTGTGACGGACATCACAGCCCGAAAAAGGCCGGAAATCCGGGTTTAAAGCCGGAAGGACACGGCGCCGCCGATCAGGACCGTTTCGCCGTGGATGATCTTGGCGTTGGCTTCGTAGGTCGCAATGGCGCGGGAAATCACGTCCTGAAAGCGCTTGGCGGAACCCCGAACCGAGTCGCTCGCGCCTTCGACGCCGGCCGCCATGTTTTCGAGAATGCGCGCGAAGGTTTCGCTCGGCGTCTGGATCAGCGACCAGCTTTGCGGGAACGAGCGCTGCTCGCGGCGCGGATCGTAGGCGAACCCGTAATTGTGCCTCGGCTGTTCGTAAGAAAACTCCGCGCCGTTGAGCATGACGCCCGTACCGGCCGCGGCGGGCTCTACGTACGGATTGTATTCGGCGGCGCTGGCCGCGGGCGGAACGTAACGCGACGGCGCGAGCTGCCCGGTATTGGCGATGACCGGAATTTTGGGTGGTTGCGCCATTTGCGTTCAGATCGATCCTTGAAACTCGCGCCCAAACACAATCGCCCTTCCCCGACGGCGGGGAAGGGGAAATATTTGATTTCATTGGAATTTTATTATCAATTCAGAGTGAGTCAACAGGTCCTTAACCAACAATTTGCCTAACGATTCCAAGCGGCTACAAGACGAAAAATTCGCACGAAGAGTTCCCGGGTGCGGGACTCGACGGCCAACGGCGGCGAATCGGAAACCCGGTTACGGTTTCAGGTGCCTGCCGATGAACGCCACCACGGCAGGCCCAATGCCATGCTCGAACAAATCGTTATGGTCGGCCTTGGCGACCCAGAGCGCTTCTTTCGGCTCGCGCGCGGCGGCGAAAATTTCCCGGCCCATGCGGATGGGGACCACGCCGTCGCGCTCCCCGTGCACCACCAACAACGGCGCGCCGATGTTCGCGATCTTGTCGATCGAGGCATAGCGGTCCTTCACCAGCCAATAGGCGGGCAAATAGGGATAATGATGCTGCGCCGCCGCGGCCATCGAACTGAACGGAGCTTCGAGCACCACCGCGCCGACCGGATTTCCGCCGCGTGCCGCTTCGAAAGCCAGTTGCGTCGCTACTCCGGAGCCCAGCGATTCGCCGTACAAAACAATCCGCCCGTTCGCGATCCCTTGGGCGGCGAGAAACGCGAGCGCGGCGCGTCCGTCGGCGTAGAGGCCCGCCTCGTTCGGTCGGCCGGGATTGCCGCCGAAGCCGCGATAGCCGACCAGGACGAGGCCGAACCCGGCGTCGAGAATTCCGCGCGCCTTGAAGCCGCGATGGCCGATGTGACCGGCGTTTCCGTGAAAAAAGACGATCGTCGGTTGACCGGCGGATGCCGGAGCGTGCCAACTGGTCAACGTCAATCCGTCGGCGGTCGCCAGGCGGACGGGACGCATTTCCGGCACGCCGCTTTCGGCGGGCACCGGTACGTCGGACCAGGGATAGTACATCATGGCGCGCTGAATGAGATACAACACGCCGACCAGGACGCCGTAAAAAACAACGGCGCCGAGGACGAATTTCGCGATGTCCAAGCGAATAAGCGTTACCCGAATGCCGCCGCGAGCGGAATCCACTGGCCGTCGGGCGCCCGACACGCGGTGCCCGAGCCGGTGGCCACGTCCATTTCGAAATTGACCGCCGAACGATAATCGCGGCAGAGCTGGTTTTCCTCGCCGCGATGGAACGAACGAACCGGGCGGATGGTGCCGCTCAGCCCGGTTTCCGGGTTGCTCCAATAACGGATTTCACCGTCGTTGGATGTATCAAGCGATTCCGCCAGGGTTTGGCTATACATGGCGCGATCGGAGGGCGCGAAGCGGCGCGCGATCATGTACCCGGCGGCACCGCCGAGAAGCGCTCCGCTGGCCGTGAAAAAAACCTGACCCAAGCCGCCGCCGATTTGATGACCGACGTATCCGCCGAGGGCGCCGCCCAAGGTCGCCCCGGTGACGTCGGCGGCGTTGAAATGTTGCTGGCCGCATCCGCTCGCCGCCAAGGCGGCGAGGACGACGGCGGTACATCCGAACATTCGACAATTCTTTGTCATGACCTGTGTTCTCCTCTTTCTGGGACGCACGAAAACGACATTATCGGGATTGTTGCCGCGATTCGCGCCGTTGAGCGGCCAACGCTTCGCGAACTTGGTCGTTATTGAGCCGTTCGACCTGGCCGCCGGCGGCGCTGCAACGATAGCGCTGATTGGGATCGATCGTCGTCGGGCAGCACAGGTAAGAGGCGGCGACCGGTGTCGCCATCGGACATACGGTAATTTCCTGTCCGATCAGTTGCGGCGATTTTCCGAATTTGGCGCACTCCTCCTCCGCCAGGCGCAAAACCGCGTCGGCGCTGGTGGCGGGGCCGTGATAGCAAACCTGCACGATGCCCGGCACGGGCGCGGGCTTGCCGATGTTGCGCCGGTCGAATTCGGCCGGCTTGTAGACGAAGGGCTCCGGCCGCGCGCACGCGGACGCCAGCGCGACGACGGCGATGGCCAGCCACGCGCGCGTCGCCCACAGCCCAGCTCGATGACCGCGCCTGCCCAGGATACGCATGCGAAAATCTTACACCGGCCCGGAACGGGCGAACAATCGACCCCGGAAGCGCGCGATTCCAGAGGCTTCGGGGAACCGCCTCCCGTTAACCATCATTCGAACCGCGCGTGTTGCCGCCCGCCGCGAAGGCAACGAAAAGATCGCAAATTTCCCGAACGGCCCCCTCGCCCCCGTGCCGGCGCGTGACGTGATGCGCCGCCCGACGCGCTTCGGGCGCGGCGGCGGGTACCGTGAGCGCGAGCCCGACCGCACGCAACAGCGGAACGTCGTTGAGGTCGTCGCCCATGTGGGCGACATCGCCGAGGGACAGGCCGAGCTTGCGGCAGAGATTCCCGACCTCGGCGCGCTTGTCCGTCACCCCGGTCAGCACGTGGCGCACACCCAGCGTCCGCGCACGATGCTGGATGGAGCGGGTCGTGCCCGCCGAAACGAAGGCCACCTCGATCCCGCACGCGAGAACCCGCTTGATTCCGACTCCGTCGTGGACGTTGAACTTCCGCAGGACATTGCCGTCGTCGCCGTAGTAAAGACCGCCATCGGTCAAGACCCCGTCCACGTCCAACGACAGCAAGCGGATTCTTTTCAGGCGTCGCGCGAGCACGGTGGGCGCCAAGATTTGCCCCGTTTGTCGTTTTGACCGTGCGCGCGCCATTCGTCCTCTCCCGACCAGGCCGTTTCCGAAGCGGACATTTGTAATCCTGGCGTCACGGTCGGACAACCGTGATCCGGCCAATCCGGGCTTTCTATAGTTTCGTGTCATGCGCTAGATTGCCGCGCGCGACCCATCGACACACGAAAGGAAATCCCCATGTCTTCCCAACTGGCTCCGGGCACCGTCCACTCGCGTCGCCTGACCGTCGGCCGCGACCGAACCATCGGTTTCATGGGCGAGGAGATGCGGGTCTACGCCACGCCCTCCATGGTCAATGACGTGGAATACACGTGCCGGGATTTTCTGGTGCAACATCTCGCCGATGGGCAGGATTCCGTGGGCGCGCGGGTGGAAATCGACCACCTCGCGCCGACGCTGCTCGGCATGTGGGCCGATATCCGAATCGAGATCGCCGCGGTCGAGAAGCGGCGGGTGACGTTCGCGTTCGAGGTCCGCGACGCGATCGAGGTGGTCGGGCGCGGGTCCCATACCCGATTCATCGTCGACAAGCCGAAAACCGCCGAACGGCTGGCCGCCAAGAAAGCCCAGGCCGCCGCCGTTGCCGGGGCTTTCCCCGGTTGAGGCGCCGGGTGTAGGGTTCGCGGATGCGCCGTATCCACGATATGGGCGGACTGCCGGCGGGACCGATCGATTCCGCCGGGCATGATTACGCGCCTTGGGAAAAGCGGGTTGACGCGATCATGCGCCTGCTCACCCGCTCCGATCGGCAAACGATGACGGTGGATGAACTGCGCCGGGGCATCGAGGACCTGGGGCCCGGAGCCTACGACCGGCTTAACTATTATCAGCGCTGGATCGCCTCCATCGCCAACATTTTGATCGAACGCGGCGTAATCGGCGTCGACGAATTGGGCCGGCGCATGGCCGATGTGGAGGCTCGCTGGCGCGCCGACGGGCGCACGCGGCGGGATATCGAGCCATGACCGATCGTCTGCAACCCGGAACCGCGGTCAGGGTCCGTGCCGCTTTTCCGCCGGGCCACCTGCGCACGCCCTTTTTCCTGCGCGGCAAGAACGGCCGGATCGAATCGCTCGCCGGCGATTTTCCCAACCCCGAGGAACTCGCCTATGGCCGCCCCGGCCTGCCGCGACGGGCGCTCTATCGCGTCGTCTTTCGCCAGTCCGACCTGTGGCCCGGTTACCCGGGCAAGACCGCCGATACCCTCGTCGCCGATATTTTCGAGCACTGGCTGGACCCGGTTCCATGAGTCATACACACGACGACATCGAGGACTCCGGCTACGACGACTATCAATTGATGGCCGAGGCGATTGGCGAGATCCTGATCGACAAGGGCCTGTTCAGCGCCACCGAGCTCCGTCGCACCGTCGAAACGATCGATGCGATCACGCCCGCGCTTGGTGCGCGGGTGGTGGCGCGGGCTTGGATCGACGCCGGGTTCCGCGAGCGGATGCTGGCCGACGTCAACGCCGCCGCCCGGGAACTCGGCATCGACGCGGGGCCGATCCCGATTCGCGCCTTGGCCAATACCCCCGGTGTCCACAACATGATCGTGTGCACGCTCTGCTCCTGTTACCCGCGCCTGCTGATTGGTTTGCCGCCCGATTGGTACAAATCGCGCGCCTATCGCAGCCGCGTGGTCGCCGATCCCCGCGCCGTGCTCGCGGAATTCGGCACCGTCCTGCCCGACGACGTCGCCATCCGCGTCCACGACAGCACCGCCGATCTCCGTTACCTGGTGCTGCCGATGCGGCCGCCGCGCACTGACGGCATGGACGAGGCGGCGCTCGCGACCCTCGTCACCCGCGACAGTATGGTCGGCGTCGCCGTCATCGACCGCTGACGGCCCGTTCAGTAATGCTGGGTCTGCCGCTGCTCGGGAACGATGGTGCCGTTTTCCGCATTGATGATCACGGTGTAAACCTGAAAGGCGCCGTTGTCGTTGCCGCCCGCGTTCATCACCGTCACCGCGAAGGCGGCGAGATCGCCGTACTTGCGCGGCTCGATCTTGATCACCTTGCCGCCCGAAGCCTGTTCGACCTGACGGCGAACCTCGTTGGCGGACATGGCGGCCTCGGCCTCAACCCCCGCCAACCCGATCGTGGCGGCGAGGATCGCAGCCATGCCTTGCCTCGTTGTGCGCATCGTTCGTCTCCTTCCCTGCGGGCTGTGCCGGATATTACACCGAAAACCACGGTATCGGCGCGACGCCGAACATAAGTCTGTGGCCATAAAGAAATCCGATGTAGATCGCGAGCGCGAGGCCGAGGCGTCCCCAGCCGATCTCCGCGAGGCTGAACCGCGCCCGGCCCGAAACGATCGCCGCGAACGGCACCAACGAAGTCCGCGCCGCGAACGTTTCCCAGGCCGATCCGAGAGCAGCCTTCTTGCGGGCCTCGATGTGCGCCATGCCGGCCAACGCCAGTACGATCATGGCCGTGAACACGATCATGCCGCGCGCGTCGCCGCTGGCGAGCAGATGCGCGATTCCCCACAACACGATCCCCCACATCATGGGATGACGGGTGACGGCGAGGATGCCGCCGGGCGGAGCGGCGATCGAGCGTTCCTGGCCGACGGCGGTAGGATTGGGCCCGGTCAGGCCGGCAACGATGAAAACGAACGCGACCAGTATGATTGCCGCCGCAAGCAACCGCAGTCCCATGGGCGGAACCCAAAGGTCGACACGCTCCGCGGCGGCGAACGCGGCAATCATCCAGCCGAACAAGACCAGCGAAACCACCGAATAGAGGCCGAGAAACGGCTTTTCGCCAAGCCGCGCGATCAGGGGCGCGCGCAACGGCGCGGCCGATAGGACTACATGGCTGGCAACGAAGGCCGCCGCGGCCACGGCTAGCCAACCCAGGGTCCCTGTCATCATTTCCCTCCCGAAATTACCGTCGGGATTATACCCTTCTCCTCGCCATGGACGCATCCCCCAACCCGAACGGCAATCCCTTCCCCCTCGACGGCGAGGGTATTTGGTGCGAGGTGCTGCGCCCGCCCGGTGCATTACCACCCCGCCCCGCCCTGTTCCTCGACCGTGACGGCGTGGTGGTGGAGGAAGTGAATTACCTGTCGAAGCCCGAGGATGTCCGGCTGGTTCCGGGCGCGGCGGCAATCGTGGCCGCCGTGAACCGGCGCGATATACCCGTCGTGCTGATCACCAACCAATCGGGTATCGGGCGAGGGCTTTACGGTTGGGACGCCTTCGCCGCCGTGCAGCGAACGATCCTCGATCTTCTCACCCGCGCTGGGGCGCGCGTGGACGCGGTGTACGCCTGCCCGCACTATCCCGATCACCCGGCGCGCAAGCCGAACCCCGGCATGTTGCTGCGCGCCGAAAAGGCCCTGCGGCTCGACATGCGCGCGTCGTGGGCGGTTGGCGACCGCGCCAGCGACTTGGAAGCGGCGCAGCGCGCCGGTTTGGCGGGTGGCGTCCACGTGCTCAGCGGCCACGGCGCGGACCCTGGCGAGCGGACGGCGGCGCTAGCGCTGGCCGCCCCCGGCTTCAAGGTCGCGACCGCCCCCTCGGTCGCCGAGGCGGCGATGTCGATTCCTCTGCTCGCGGGCTGAACCTCAACACGCGAAGGTGGCGGTGACGGTGAGCGTTGTCGCAGGAATCGGTACGTAAGCCGAAATCAAGGTCGTGAAATTGTAGGTCCCGACAACCGTAATGGTGGTGCCGCATGGGGTGACGGTGAAATCGAGATTGGCGTTGCTCGAATCCATCCCGAGCATTTGCGAGCGGGCGTAGGTTTCGATGGTGGCGGCGGTCTGGCTCGCCGATCGAACGGCGCCGTAGCGGGCGGCCTGCTCGGCCGCGAATTCGAGCGTGTTGCGGATCCAGATCATCCGTCCGAACTCGATAATGCCGAATATGACCGCGATATAGACCGGCAGCAGCAGCGCGAATTCGACCGCGACCGAACCGGATACATCGCGTGTCCATCGCGGAAGAGAATTCCGAAGTTTATTCATTTGACCCATAGCGTAGCGTTGCCGGTCAGGGTCATGGCGAGATCAAGGTTAAACCCGCCTGGAAGGTTGGTTAAGTCATAGAGTGGCGTGTAGGGCCGGCTCATGGTGACGGTGGCGATATAGCGCTTGCTGCCGGTGGCGCAGGTTCCCGAGGCACAGTCAACGGTCGAGCCGTCCGAACATTCGCAGGTGATAGTCGCGGTCGAGGTGACGGTACCGCCGATACCGCTGTTGGTAATAGCGAGGTCTGCTGCCGTCTCCATGGTCGTTTGCGCCGCCGCGATTTGCGCCGATGTATTCATGCTCGCGGAAAACGCAGCCTCTACGCCCGTGCGGGCCGCGCTTTTCAGAACGGAGCGGTAATGGACGATCTTACCCAACTCGGTGAGCCCAAGGATCATCAGCAGCAGGATCGGCGCGATCAAGGCGAATTCGACCGCCGCCGCGCCGGAGTCGTTCTTGAGCGATTTTTGGGTGGGTTCGCGCACGCTTCACTCCACCAAGGTCGGCGGGTTCGAGGTCGTGGTCGGCACGCCCCGAGAATCGCAAATGGCCATGTCGTTATCTATCTCGATTTCCGCGTTGCTGTTCATGCTGATCGTGTTGGCGATGATAAGCGCGCATCCCTTCTGGGGACCGCTATGTCGCGATCGTATTTTTGAGTTGCTATCCATCTGGAGTTGGGTATTGGGGAAATAGAGCGACCCTTCCACTTGAATATCTACGTTGCTGTTAAGGGTGTTGGTGGCGGTCGAGGGCGCGTCGGGATCCTGCATGATCGCGATGCCTTCGTAGGTTCCGCTATTTGGAGCGACGATGTTGATCGTCGCGTTGCTGTTGATGTTCAGCTCGGCCCAATCGGCGCCCGACCCGGTCAGGATAAGGGTTACGCCCGCAGTCGCGGTGAGGGTGGTGTTGCTGCTCATCGAAAACGTGCCGCCGTCGATGTAATAGGTTCCGGCGGTCATCGTCACGTTTGAGTTGGAATTCATGTTGAAGCCGCCGCAGTACCGGCCGGGGCCGATCGTGGCGGTGTTATTCGCGCCGAGCGAGTAGTTGGTGGCGGTGCACGCCCCGGAGGCGGCGGGGTTGGCGAGGTTAGCGTAGGGATTGGCCACCGCCGTTTGCCCGGTCGTGGTCGGGGTCGTGCCGAGCGATGCGTTACCATCCAGATCGTAACCGCCGGTGATCCGCGCGAAATCCGCGCTGATTTCGGCATTGCTGGCCATTTGCAAGGCGTTCGCGTTCGCGGCATCCGAGGATGTGGCCGAGGAATTGACGTTGAGCCCGCAGCCCTCGAGTTCCATTTCGGAATTGGAGTTCATACTCACCGCGGGAGCGGCGGTGCCGCTGAGCGCGACCACGCAGCCGAGCGTCTGGGTTCCCGCGTTCGCCACCGCGCGGGCGCTCAGGGTGGTGGCGCTCGAAAGAAAGAGGCTCGCGAACATCAGGTTCTGGCTTTCGGTGACGATGACCTCGACCGCGTTCGGGTAAGTGGCGGCGTTGGTGTAGGCGCCGGACGTCGGCGGTCTGTTGGACGTCACGTTGGCGGCGACGGCGCCGTTGCGCACAGCGAAATCGCTGGCCGCAGTTTGCGCGTCGGCCCAGGTTCCGCCTTGATAAAGCACAAGCGCTCCGGCCATGGCGCCCGCGTCGGCGGCTGCTTGCATGCTGCGCTTGCGATGGAACCATTGTCCCATTTCGACGCCGATGCCGACGAACCCGATCAGCACCGGAAGCACGATCGCGAAAACGATCGCGGAAACACCCCGTTGGTCGCGGGCGAAGCGCGACAGAAAACCGTTCGGATGATTGGAACGTCCTGGTTGCACGCAGCGCCTCCTTCTGGATCAGCGCTTGTAACCTTTTCCGCCTGCGGTTCCGGTCGGCGCCTGTTCGGGCGCCTGGCTCTGGGGTTGCGGTTGGGCGGCCGGCTCTCCTTGGGGCGGCGCTCCCGGCGCTTCCGCGACCGGACCTTGTTGCCCGCCACCGCCTGAGGGCGCCGGCGCGGCGCCCTGCGTCGCGACACGAACGCAACGGTCGGCGCAATTGTAGACGACCTCCGAATAGCCGGACTTGGGCGCCGAGATGACCGAGATATGCCGATCACGCTCACCCGTGACAAGAACCGGGACGGATAGAATTTCGCGATTTTGCGAATCGAGCACGATCAGGTTGGTTTCGCCTGGCGCGCGGCCGAACAACACCAGCATTGAGCGGTTTTCAACGGTGATGTCGAGAACGCGCGGATCGCCGATGATGATGTTTTGCGCGCGCGCGGCGAGACGAAGGATCGTCGCCTTGTTGGCGATCACCTGGATCGGCTCGCCCCCCGCCGAGGCCGCCGACGATTGCGCCAACGCCGGGCCGGCGATCGCGACCGCGCCCGCCACGATCACTATCCCCGCTATCGTCAAAATTCGCGAATCGAAGGATTTTTGCACCGTAATCCGCCTTGCTAGCGGCCCGAGCCGCGTCCATACGCGCCAGTTCGATCATACGGGAAGGGGCTAAAAACAGCAATCTTCCCAAGGTCTTGAGAATGCGGCCAAACTTTCTATTATGTTCAAGTTCGTATCATGCGCGCGATGTCCGTTTCCGCCTTCGGCTCGGCCGCCACTCCGCGGCTTGGGTTCGTTGTCGGCATCATGCTGATCCTCGCCGCGTGCGCCCAAGGCGCGACGGATTCCTCGGACAATCCGCTGCCCAAGAACTTGATCTCGGATTCGCTCGCCTCGGCCGCGCTGCACGCCGAATCGAGCGGCGATTTCCGTTCCGCGGCGGCGCACTACCGCACGCTGCTCGAACGCACGCCGCAGGACAAACGCATTCCGCTCCGTTACGCGCGCGCGCTCAGGCTCGCGGGCGAGCCACGCCAGGCGGCGGCTTTTCTCGAGCAGCGCGCCCGCAACGAAAAACCTTCCGCCGAGACGCTGGTCGAAATGGCCAAGGCGTACCTGTCCTCGGACCAGTTGCCGGTCGCCGCGCGCTATCTCGACCAGGCGATGACGCTGGCGCCCCAGAACTGGGAGGTCTTGTCGCTGCTCGGCGTGGTGCTCGACTATCAGGGCAAGAACGTCGAGGCGCGCGATCATTACAACGCCGCGCTGTCGCTGTCGCCGGACAATTCCACCGTGCTCAACAACCTGGGACTGTCGCTGGCGATGAGCGGCGATCTCGACGGCGCCATCGCCGCCCTGGAGAGGGCCAAGGACCAGCCGGGCGTGAGCCATCATGTGCGTCAGAATCTGGCGCTGCTGCTGGCGATGAAGGGCGACGCCGCCGGGGCCGAGCGCTTCGCCCGCAAGGACCAGTCGCCGGAAATGGTGCGCGCCAACCTGCGCTATTTCCGCGCGCTGGCCGACGGCGCGCGCACGTACTGACTCTTCGCCCGCTCAATTGTTCGAGATATTGATGCCGGCCGGCCCGGCGATCACGACGAACAGAACCGGTAGGAAAAAGAGGATCATCGGCACCGTCAGCTTGGCCGGCAGGGCAGCCGCCTTCTTTTCCGCAGCGGCGAGGCGCGATTCGCGGCTTTCCTGCGACAGCACGCGCAAGCCGACGGCAACCGACGTCCCGTACCGCTCCGCCTGAATGAGGGTCGTGGAGAGCGATTTTGCCGCCTCCAGTCCGGTTCGCTCGGCGAAGTTTTCGTAAGCCTGGCGCCGATCGCCGAGGAAGGCGAGTTCCGCGCCGAGCAGCCCGACCTCCTCCGCGATCAAAGGCGCGCTGATCGCCATTTCCTCGGTCACGCGGTTGAGCGCGGCCTCGAGCGACAGACCCGCCTCGACGCAGATCACCAGCAAATCGAGCGCATCGGGAAACGCGCGCCCCAGGATTTTCTGGCGCTTGGCCGCATTGTTGTCGACGTAAAGCTTGGGCGCGTAATAACCGATGGCGCCGGCGACAGCGGCGGCGACGAGCAGGCGGAAGGTGTCGAGCGACGGAGATACCAGCTTAATGTAGAAATAAGCGAAAACGGCGAGCACGATGGGCAAACCGACAGTGGCGGCGATGTATATGGTCGTCGCCGAGGACGAGCGGAACCCGCCGCGCGCGAGCTGGGCGCGGAGCGCCTTAGGGTCGAATTTCTCCTTGAGCTTGAGCCGTTCGACCACCGCGTTCAAGAAATCCAGCCCGGGGCGCGTTTTCGGACGCATGCTTCGTTGCTGCTGGAGCGACGATAGTTGCCGGGCGGCGAGATCCTGGCGGTGCGACGCGACTCCCTTCAGGCGATCCGACATCCGGCCCTTGGGCATGAAATAGGACATGGCCGCGAGGACTGAAAAAAGCGTTCCCGCGAAGGCCAGCACCATGATGATCGTCGCGGCGTCCATGGCTCACATCTCGAAGCTGATCATGTTGTTCATGACGGCGACGCCGATCCCCATCCACACTAGGCCGCCGCCGATCAGCTTATGGCCGGCCGCCGTGGTGAATAGGACCGCGATGTATTCCGGCGCGACCAGGGCAAGCAAGGCGCCGACCACCACCGGCAGCGATCCGATGATGGCGGCCGAGGCCTTCGCCTCGCTCGACATGGCCTGGACCTTGTCGCGCATCCGTTTGCGCCCGCGCAGCACGTCGGAAAGCTTTTGCAGCGTGTCCGCTAAGTTGCCGCCGGTTTGGCGCTGGATCATCAGCACGATGGCGAAAAAGCGCAATTCCGGCGTCGGCACCCGGCTGACGGCGCGGTCGAGACATTCGTCGAGCGTCATGCCGATCCGCGTTCCCTCCGAAATCAGCCGGAATTCGGAACCGATCGGGTCGGGCATTTCCCGACCGATGACGGAAATGCATTCGGGCACCGGCAGGCCGGCCTTGACGCCGCGAATGATGACGTCGAGGGCGTCCGCGAACAGGCTCGTGAATTTCTTGACGCGGCGCTTGATGAGGAAGTTGAGGACGAATTTCGGCAATCCGAAGATCGTCACGATCGGCAACACGAGCAGGCCGAGCACGCCGAGGAACGGCTTGCCCATGACGTAATAAAGGGCGGTGACGACCACCGCGGCGGTTACGACACCGGCGAAGAATTGCAGCGGCGAAATGTCCTCCAATCCCGCCTGGATCATCTCTTCGCGCAGCTTATAGATGCCTTTCTTGGTCCGGCGCGCTTCGGCTTCCTTCAACTTGGCCTGAACGCTGCGCCGGCGGTCGCCCGACACGTCCCGCCCGGCGAGCGAGCCGATTTCCCCGCCGCTCTTGATCGCCGCCAGGCGCGCGGTGAACCGTCGGGTCGCGACCGACCGCGTGGTGTACACGACGACGCCGAGGGCGATGGCCGAGGCCAAGCCGACCAGAACCGCGACGATGACGGTGATATCCATGCGTCAGGCGCCTTCGTGCAACGCTTCCGCCAGCTCGGCTTCGAGCCCGAAATATTTCGCCTTGTCCCAGAATGCCGGCCGGATGCCGGTCGGCTTGTGCCGACCTTGAATCTTGCCGTTTTTATCTTCCCCGAGAATTTCGTACACCAGCAGGTCTTGAAGCGTCACCACTTCGCCTTCCATACCGATCACCTCGGTGACGTGGGTGATCCGGCGCGAGCCGTCGCGCAGGCGCGCCGCCTGGACGATGACGTTGACCGCGCCGACGATCTGCTCGCGCACCGTCTTGGCCGGCAGCGTGAAGCCGCCCATGGCGATCATGTTTTCGATACGGCTGATCGCCTCGCGCGGGTTGTTGGCGTGAATCGTACCCATCGATCCGTCGTGACCGGTGTTCATCGCCTGCAACAGGTCGAAAGCCTCGGGTCCGCGCACCTCGCCGACGATGATCCGTTCGGGCCGCATGCGCAGGCAGTTCTTCACCAGATCGCGCATGGTGACCTGGCCGATGCCTTCCAGGTTGGGCGGGCGGGTTTCGAGCCGGACCACGTGCGGCTGCTGAAGCTGCAATTCGGCCGCGTCCTCGCAGGTGATGATCCGTTCGCTGCGGTCGATGTAGTTGGTCAGGCAGTTGAGCAGCGTGGTTTTGCCGCTGCCGGTGCCGCCGGAAATGATGACGTTGATGCGCGAGGCGCCGATGACCTGAAGCAACTTGGCGCCGCGCGGCGAAATCGCGCCGAAGCTCACCAGCTTGTCGAGCGTCAGCTTTTCTCGCTTGAACTTGCGGATGGTGAGGGTTGGCCCGTCGATGGCGAGCGGCGGGGCGATCACGTTGACGCGCGAGCCGTCGGCCAGCCGCGCGTCGCAAATCGGGCTGGCCTCGTCGACGCGGCGGCCGACCGCCTGCACGATCCGCTGGCAGATGTTCATCAGTTGCGTGTTGTCACGGAACTTGATGTCGGTCAGCTCGATCTTGCCGCCGGTTTCGATGTAGACCTTGTTGGCGCCGTTGACCATGATGTCGGCGATGTCGTCGCGCGCGATCAACGGCTCGAGCGGGCCCAGGCCGAGCACGTCGTTGCAGATTTCGGTGACCACGCTTTCCTGTTCGGCGGCGCTGAGCGTGAAATTGCGCATGCTCATGATCTCGGCGATGATGTCGCTGAGTTCCTCGCGCACCGCCTGCATGCTCATTTTCGACAATTCGCCCAGGTCGACCGTCTCGATCAGGTCGCTGAAAACCTTGCCCTTGATTTCTTCGAGCCGGTCGCCGAGCCCTGCGTGCTTGGCCGGCGCCGGCTTGGTCTCGGCGGCCGAGACTTCGGCCTTGCCCTTGGACGAAGGAATCGGCTGCGGCGCCGCTTTCGGCTCCGGCGGCTTCGGCGCCAAGGCTGCCGACGAGGGGGCGCTCGGAACCACGCTGAGCGATGTGGTGCGTTTGCCGAACATGATCGAGCCTTCCTTCCCTGCCGGCGGACGAGTACCTCTTATTCCGCCGCCTTGCCCTTGCCGGCTTTAGTCCCGTCCTTGTCCTTTTTCGCGCCGCCGGAGCGCAACCAGCCGAGGATGCCGCCCGCGCGGTCGGACTTCTCCAGTTTATTCTCGCGCCCGGACACCGCCGCCATCACTTTGCGCAAGCCGTCCACCGCCGCGTGCGATTTGGCCGCCTCGCCGATCATCTGGCCGTTGTTCATCGCGCTCTGGAACACATCGACGGCGTAAGGAATGGAGAGTACCGAATGAGTGCTGGTCGCCTCCATGAAATCCTTGGCCGACAATTCCGTTTTTTTGGATTCACCGATCTTATTCAGCGCCAGACGGGTCGGTTTCGCGCCGCGCCGCGACGCCAACGCCGCGAAAATGTTCTTGGATTCCCGAAGTCCCGTCAAGTCGGGCCGGCTGACGATTACCGCTTCGTCGGCGATTTCCAGGGCGGCCAGGGTCCAATCGGTCCAGATATGCGGTAGATCGAGCACCGTGAACCCGGCCGCGCCTTTCGAAAGATCGAGAAACTTTTCCACCGCCTCCGACGGCAACGCGCTCGCGGCGTGCAGGGTGCCGCTGCTAGCAAGAACCTTCAGGTTGTCTCCGTGCGGAATCAGGCACTTGTCAAACAACACATCGTCCATCCGGTCCGATTGGGCGAGCACATCGGCGGCCGATTGCTTGGACTCGAGGTTGAAGGCAAGATCGGCGCATCCGAAGGAAAAATCCAGATCGGCGAGAATCGTCGGTTCCTTGTAGGTGCGCGCCAGGAGCCACGCGACGTTGTGCGCGACGGCGCTGGTGCCGACGCCGCCGCCCGCCCCGAAAAAAGCGATTGCGCGTCCGCGCGGGATCGACGCGGGGTCGCTGAAAAGTCCGAGAATGCTATCGACCACCGTTCCCGCCTCGGGCGGCGCGAGCAGATAGTCGCTGACGCCCTGCCCGACCAGGGTGCGGTACAACCCGACGTCGTTGAGGGTTCCGATCACGATCACCTTGACGCCGGGCTCGACAACTTCGGCCAATTGTCCGAGCGCGGCTATCAACGCCCGATCGTCGCCGGTTTCTTCGACGATCAGCACCTGCGGCGTCGGGTTCTCGCGGAAATAGGCGATCGCGCCGGCCAAGCCGCCGTCACGTACGGTCATCCGCGACCGGCTCAGGCGCGAATCTGTCGCCGCCTGCTCCAATGTCGCGCGCGTGGTGGTTTCGGCCGCGAACGCCTCGATGGTGATCCGTAAAAACAAAATCGACTTCTCCAACCGGCTGTTACTTGGTGCTCGTTTTGGCTTCCTTCGGCGAGGCGGTGCCCTGGCCGCGCTGGTACTTGCCGAGAATATCGACACTGCGCGAACCCCAGCGTCCCTGATCGTCCGAAAGCCGGATCAAATCGCGCGGATTGGCCGCCATAGAGCCGACGTTTCGTTGCGTGGCACAGCCGAAATGCTCGCTCGGCGCGTTGGTCCAGTTGTCGGAAATGTCCTTGGTCCAGGTTCCGCACTGCGGCGGGCGGGCGACGTAAAAGACGTAGGTAAGCACGGCGCGCCGCTCGCCCGCGTTGACGGCGAGCCGAAGATCGATCTCGCCGGCGGCGAGGCCGTGGGCGCGGAGCGTGGCGCCGATATCCTGGGCGAACGCGATGGCTTCCGCGTCGTCGGCGGTTTGCCCGCTGACCGTGACCGCGACCTTGCCGCCGGTCGTCCTGAGAAAATCGGCGGCAAAGGCGGCGATGCGTTCCCCGTCCTCGTCGAGCGAGCCGACGTCGAGGATGGCCGTGTGCTGCTCGACCCCGATCGGGTAGCGCAGCCGGTAGTCGTGGTCGATCAGGTCGGCGCCACATCCCGCGATTCCGAGGATCGCGATAATCATGGTCAACATCCCGCCGATCGTTTTGCGCATGGATATGTTCTGCCTCAATCGATGATGTGGCCGATCGGCCCCTGCGGACCGCCGGCGGGCAAGGCGCGGCCCGGGCGGCGGACGTAGGTTTCCTGCAAGCGGCCGAGCAGGTAGCGGCTGAGATCGTTGGAGACGACGAATCCGTCGGTCGGAAGCGTCAGGTTCTTCGGGTCGGTCGGCTTGACCATCAGGGCCGACACCAGGATGACCAATTCCGTCTCGCTGCGCTGGAAGGACGTGGACTTGAAGAGCGCGCCGAGGATCGGCATTTCCATGATTCCGGGCACGCCGCCGAGCGCCGCCGTCACGTCGTTTTGCAATAATCCGGCGATCATGAAGCTGCCGCCGCTCGGCAACTCGACCGTGCTGTTGGCGCGCCTGACCGTGAACGACCGGACGGTCACCGTGCTCGATCCGACCGGATAGGTGATCGAATTCGCCGTGGTGATGGCGCTGACCTCGGTTTCCAGTTTCAGGCTGATGCGGCCCGAATCGAGCACCACCGGCACGAAGGCGAGGCTCACGCCGAACGGCTTGTATTCGATCGACACGGTGCCGTCTTGGCCCGGCACCGGAACCGGGTATTCGCCGCCGGCGAGCAGATTGGCCGACTCGCCCGACACCGCGACCAGGTTCGGCTCGGCGAGGTTGCGCACCATGCCCTGGGTTTCGAGCAACTGGAAGGTCGTGGTCAGATTGTCGATCAGGTTCGATACCAGGATCGTTGCGGCGAATCCGGTGTCGGTGGTGGTCGGGCCGACTTGCCGGACGGTGGCCGAAAGGAGCGCGTCGTTGTCCGCGAGTTTGAGCGGAAACGCCGTGGTGCCGGCGGCATTGGCGGCGTGGCGGATGCCGAGTTCCTTGAGCGCGGTCTTCTGGATTTCCGCGACCCGGACCTGGATCAGGACCTGCTGTTCGGTCCGCACCTTCATCATGTTGACGATATTCTCGTCGGACTTGACGTAGCGCCGGGCGAGGCTGCGCGCCTGGGCGGCGGCGCCGTCGGTGCGCGCCTGGCCGGAAAGCACGATGCTGTCGCCGACGCTGGTGACCTCGATCGATTCGTCGGGCAAGTGCTGGGCCAGCGCATCCTTGAGGGATTCGATGTCGAGGCGAACCGCGATCTCGATCCGCCGCAGCACTTTGTTGTCCGGCCCGATCAGAAAGATGTTGGTGTCGCCCACCGTTTTGCCGACGATGTAGACTTGGTCCGCGGCGCGCACGATCACGTCGGCGATATCGGGATTGCCGACGACGATGTCGCGTACCGCCCGCTCGAAGGCGAGCGGCACGGTCTTGTTGAGCGCGACCTGCATGACCTCTCCCGCCGTTCGGCGTTCCATGTTGCCGAGGGCGACGGCTTTCTCCGGTGACGGCAGCACCCGCACCCGCGATGGGCCGCGCACGCGGTCCTTGGTCGAGCCCTCGCGCTCCCGTTCGACCTGCCCTCGCGGCGCGGCGGAAGGCGGTGGCGGCTCGCTCGCTTTGGGCGCGGCCTGGGTCGGGGCTTGCGCCTGGACCGGAAGCTGAGGCGCGCAGACCATCAGCAACGCGCCCATCAAAACCGCGCGGCCGACGTTTCGGAAGAAGTTCAAGGGAAAATTCATCGAACCATTCTCACCGGACCGTCCGGTCGCCGCCGCGATTGATGATCAAGGGGCCACCCGCTCCGCCATTGTCCTGAACGCGGGTGGGCGCGGCCTTGGCCCTCTCCTCCCCGGCCTTGGCTTTGCCCCGACCGACCAGCTTGCCCAGTACCGCGCTGGTTTCGACGTCGGTGGTGTAAGCATCCGACCGTGCTTCGGGCGCCGTGGCGACACTGCGCAGCACCAAGGAAAGCTTGCCCATCTGTCCCGCCAGGATCAGTTTTTCGGCCTGCTCGGCGGTGACTTCCACGGTCGCGGTCTTGCCGACGCCCGAGGTTTTGGGCGCTTCCTTCTCCTTGCCCGCCGTTTCGCGTGTCAAAGTCTGATCGATGGCGAGCAGCCTGACGTTTTCCAAAACGACTTCCGCGGCGTAGCGCACGAACTCGCCCGATGCGGCGCCAGGCTGGCCACCTCCGAACCGCGATACGTCCGACGTCAGCACCACGTCGACCCGGTCGCCGGGCACGGCAAGACCGGCGATGGCGCTTTCCGCGGTGATGGTGATGGTGATCGCGCGCATGCCCGGGGCGAGCAGCGCCGAGAATTTATTGGGCCCTTCGGGCTTGAACACCGCGCTCGGGCCGATCGGCTCGCCTTCGAACAGATCGCGTCGGGCGACATAGCCGACGTGAGTTTGCCGCGGGTCTTCCTTGCCTTTGCGCGCGACGACGTTTTGCCCGGTGGCAATGGCTTTCGGCCATTTGTCGTAGCGTAAGTCGTCGGCGACGAGCACCTTTCCCGTGCCGATGGTGCGCGCGGCGACCAGGACTTGAACGGTATCGGCCTCTTCCGCCGATTTCACCGCGCGCCGCAACTTGGCCTTCGACCAGTCGTTTGGAAAAAAAGGCCAAGCCGCCGGCGATCAGCAGGGCGATCGAAATCAGAAGAATCGTGATCGGCCGCATCCCGTGTTCCCAAATGGTCTTATGGCCCGACCGTGGCGGTCGTTGTTGCTACCGAGTCAACGCCGTTAAGGCTAACAGCCGGTTAACGATGCCGGCGCGGCGGCAAAGGTCTCGCTGCCGGGCCGATTCGCGCCCCGTTTCGGATCGCGACCCGAACGCCTTAAAATACCCCGTAAAGCCAATGAAAGTAATAGAAAAAGGTCGATCTTGGAACCGACCGACCCGGGCGTAAAAACCGGCATCGACGGGCAAGGCCGTTAACCATCATAAGCCCCATCATAAGCCGATGAACGGCCACGAAAAGGAACCGACCAGATTTCGAATCCAGAAGTCCAGACCGGCGAGCGCGAGGGCGACGCCGTACGGCACTTGCGGCCGCCCGGGCTTGGGTCCGGCCGGGATATCCTTCCCATTCGCCGTCCGGGTCCGACGGATACGCCACAGAACGAAAAGCGCCACTCCACCCCCGGCGATCGCCGTCACGAGCGCCAGGCGGAGCGTTTCGGGCCACCCGGCCCACAGCGCGAGCGCGGCGAACAACTTGGCGTCGCCGCCGCCGATCCAATTGCGGGAAAACAGCAGCACGCCCAGCGCCAAAGCGCCGGCGCCGGTGGCCAGATGGAAGAGGATACGCTTTTCGGGAATTATCCCGGACACCAGAGCGGCGGCAAAAAGCGCGAGAAAAGCGCCGACCAGCCAATTGGGAATGCGATAGGCCCGGATATCGTCCCACGCCGCCCATGCCAACAAGGCGAAAAACGCGAAGGCGATTCCGGGGCCCATGACCCCCTCGGGAACGCGCAACCTCCCCCGCGGAAGCTTATGCGGCTTCCGCGGACGGTGGGAAACGCGGTGTGAAACCGGTTAGAGGTTATTCGCGACGTTACGGAACATCGCGTTCAAATCGTTGCCGACGAGTGTCAGGGCACCGATGATGACGACCGCGATCAGGGCGGCGATGAGGCCGTATTCGATGGCGGTGGCCCCATTTTCGCTACGGACGAAGGCGCGCAACTTCGACATGTGGTTTCTCTCCTCTCAAGTCGCTATGGGCCCGAAGGCCGTGGCGTTCCCCTTGACCTCGCCCGGTTCCCCGCTGTTCTGCTCTGTCGGAACCAAGACGAGTATCGTCGTTTAGTAATATTGTAAATCCTAGCAAAATTTCGGGATTCTCCGCAAGCAAGGAAATGTTTCACACCGCACGTTAATGCAAAATTATTAACGATCCCCGACGTTATCCGCGAACCGGCACAACCTTCCGACCTTGGATGTTGGTTGGATTTTGTACGCACCGGGTTCCGGCATAAGATAACCGGCCGGCCGAATTCTGGTTTTTTTACCGCTGGTGCCGATGATGGCGGATGCCGCATGACCACCGACCCCAACACGCGCGATCTTTCCAATATCGCCCTGTTCGCCGATCTGACACCCGCAGCGATCCGGGAGATCGCGTCTGTCGCCACATGGCGCGAGGTTCCCGCCGGGGAAACCATCTTCGATCAGGAAACCGACACCCTCGAGGTTTATTGCGTCGTCGCCGGCGCGGTCCGCATTCTGACCACCGTCGGCGAACGCGAGGTGACGCTCGCGGAAATTCTGCAGGGCAACATGTTCGGCGAAATTGCCGCCATCGACGGCCAACCGCGCTCGGCCAAGGCGGTCGCTTCGGTCGACAGCGTGCTGGCTTCGATCGACGGCCCGGCGTTCGTCAAGATCCTGCTCAAGCACCCGAACATCTCGTTGAAGATCATTCAGCGCCTGGCGCGCGTCGTGCGCGGCCTCGACAAGCGGGTCACCACCTTGAGCACGTTGACCGAGGAACAACGGGTGGTGATCGAGCTGCTGCGCATCGCCGAACCCGACCCCAAGATCCCAAACGGCTGGTACATTCCGACCATGCCGGTGCATTCGGACATCGCCGGCTGGGCCGGTACCTCGCGCGACATCGTCGCCCAAACCATCGGCCGGCTCGCCCGCGACGGCGTCGTCAAGCGCCGGGGCATGGCGCTCGTCATTTGCGATTGGCCGCAGCTGCAGATGTTGGGCAAGGTCGCCGCCGCGCGCGACTGACGGCGCGTTCATCCGCGCGGCAGCACTTCGAACAGACGGAACGCCGACGCCTCCGGCGGCGTGTCGATGCGCCGGACCCAAGCCGGCGGATTTTTCGTCAGGCGGTCGTACAGGCTTCCCGGCTGCCGGCTTTCCGGACTCAGGCCCTCGACCTCGTACCCCGGACAAATGGCGATCAGCCCGACGCCGCGCCGGGCGATAATTTCCCGCGCGATCGCATCGTCGGTCGCGGCGAAAGCCTCCAGGGTGTCGCGCAATGTCGCCTCGGCGCGATGATACGCCATGCCGACGGTCCGATGGGGCGTCCGGTAAAGGACTTCGCCCACGTAATTCATTCCCATCAGGATCGCGCGCGGCCGTTCCGACCAGGGCGGCCGGTTGAGCGCGTCCGCGAGCCGGCGCCCGGCACAGACGTCGGCGCCGCCGCGGCCGGCGTTCAGCTCGCCCCCGGCCCGCTGAAAGGCCGACACATAGGCCGCCGCCGGCGGCCCGAGCAACAACAGCGCGACCACCGCCGCGCTTGCTCCCTCGCGCCACGGCCGTGCCCATTTTCGCCGCGCAATCCCTTCCGTCGCGCGGGCGATCATGTCGCCGAGCGCGAGGCACGGGAATAATCCCGCGTATATCATCCAGCGGATCCAACCGGCGGTCAGCGCACCGTAAGCCGCGACGCACATGGCGACGAAAACCCACGCCCAGAAGCGCGTTCCGACCCGTTCCCGCCGCAGTCGCCACGCCAGCCATGGCAGCGCCAACGCGGTCGCGCCGAGCGTCGCCGGAAATCGTTCGAGCGAAGCGCCCGACTGCAACTCGCCCAGGTTTTCGGCCAAATAGCGGGCAAATTCCGGATCGACGCCGGCGAGCGGCCCGGCGAGCGCCTTGGGGAATATCCAAATCCAAATTCCGACCGCCGCCGCCGCGCCGACCGCTGCCGCCGCGATCCGCGTCGCCGGAGTCCGCAGCTGCCCACGCCCCCCGGCGGCCCATACCGCCGCGAAGAATAACGCGATCAATACGCCCAACGTCGCATGAACGATGGAGATTTGGTCGTATTCGACGGCCAGCCACGACGGCCCGCGCTCGATCGCGAGCGCGCCAAGCAGTCCCCCCGCGTAACCGATAGCGAAATTTGCCGCGCGCGCGCCACCCGGCTCGTCCGCGCCCGCCACCCAGACCAAGCCCAACGCGGCGAAACAAATGGCGGCAAAAGCGAAGGCTTCGGGTCCAACCCACACGCCCGCCGCTGCCGCCAGACCGGCATAGAAAGCATTGCGTCGTTTCTGTTCTTCGCGGGCCAGGGCCCGGATCATGAATCCGAATCCGAGGGCGGCGAAAAACACGAACAGGATGTGATGGTCGCCGCGCACCAGGGCGCCGTACGACATCAGCCCGTACTGGGCGGTCGCGGCGATGCCGGCGAGGATCGCTGCCGTCCGTCCGACCAATGGCAACGCCGCCCAGGCGAGCAGGACGGCCGAGCCCGCATGCAACACCGGCCCCGACCCCATCGCCGCCGCATACAAGGCCTGCTTGACGCCCAGAATCGGAACCGTCGGCAAGGCGAGAGCCGAAATCACCACGTCGAGCGGGCGCGTCCAGTGAAACACGTCGCCGTAGGGCGCGTTGGCGCGTGGAAACGACCGGTCGAACCACCCTTCGCCCCGCCACAGGGCTTCGACCTTGAGCAGACGGACATACCCGTCGTTATCGATAAAACCCGGCGGCAAATCGGAAACCGCGTACCATAACCCGTGCGCCGCGAGAACGAAGACGAACAGGCCAACATAGGCGCGCGCGCCGATCGCCTCCGATGTCATGGCTTAAGCACCTCGAACAGCCGATAGGCCGACGCCTTTTCGGGCAGCGCGATTTCCCGAATCCACGGCGGCGACGGGCCCGCGATCAGGCGGTCGTAAAAGGTGCCGGGACCGGTGTCCTTCGCGCCCATCCATTCGATGCCGAAAGCCGGGCAAATCGCGATCAATTCTATTTTTCGCTTATCGACGATCGCGCGCGCCGCCGCCTCCTCGGTCGCGGCGAGCAGCCGGTTCACGTCGCGTAGGCCCTCGTAGCCCCGCAAATAGAGCGACGCGACGACACCGTGCGGCGTGCGGTACATGATCTCGCCGCCGATGTTGGCGCCGGTCGCGACCACGCGCGAACGGTCAGACCACGGCGGACGGTCGAGCACCTCGGCCAGCGGCTTCGCCCGGCAGGTTTTCATGTTGCGGAGGTGGGCGACGCGCTCCTCGGGCGTAAAAAGTTTCATGGCGCCGAGCGCCAACCCAAGCGGCCCGATCAGGAACGCGGCCATCACCAGCGCGCTGCCCGCCTCGCGCGCGAGCCGCGAGCCTCCCCTCGCCACGATCCGTTCGGTGAGCCTGAGCGACATTTCGGCCAGCAGGACGGAAGAAAACAATGCGGCGTAAATGCCCCACCGTCCCCAGGCGGCGGTGATCGCGCCGTAGAACGCGACGCACGCCGCCAGATGGATCCAGGCGCCCTCGGTCCACAGCGTTCTTTCGCGCGCAAGCCGCCAGGCGAGCCACGGCGCGGCCAGCAGAACACCGCCCAAGGCCAGCGGCAACCGGTCGGGTCGTAAGCCCGGCGCGTATTCGGACGTGGTGGCGAAGATGAGCGCCGCGACCTCGGGATCGAAATCCGCCATCGGCCCCCGGCCGATGGATGGAAAGAGCGCGATCCACGCCGCCAGCACCAGCGCGCCGCAAATCCCGCCCAACACCGCGCGCCAGCGCCAGCCCAACCGCGCCCCGAATCCTTCGGCGCCGCGCAACAGGGCGAACCCCGCCGCGACCAGAACACCGAGGGCGGCGTGCATGATCGAGAGGCGCTCGTGCTCGACCGTCGCTGCGTCGGCGCCGCGCTCCAGCAGCAGCGCGATCATCAGGCTAACGGCGAAGGCGGCGGCGGAATCGAATCCCCGCCGCGCGTCGCCCTCGCCGATCCAATAGAGCCCGAACGCCGCCGCGCAGAGCCCGGCATAGGCGAGCCCCTCGACCCCGACCCAAACGCCCATCGCCGCCGTCATTCCAGCCGCGAACGCGAAAAATTTGTGCGAGCGTTCGGAATCGAGCGCGCGAACCATGAATCCAAATCCGAGCGCCACCAGAAACAGAAACAAGATGTGATGATCGGCGCGCATGGCGATGGCGTAGCTCCAGATCATCCCCTGCGCGGCGACGAAGATGCCCGCCAGGATCGCCGCCGTCCGCCCGACCAGCGGCAGCGCCGCCCAGGCGAGCACGACGGCCGCCCCCGCGTGCAGCACCGGCCCCGACAGCGCGCCCGCCCAGAAGATCGCCGCCTTGGTTCCGAACACCGGCAACAACGGCACCGCAAGCAGCAAGATCAGAACGTCGAGCGGCCGGGTAAAATGAGACGTGTCGCCGAAAGGCGCGTTATTGCGCGGAAGCGTGTTGGCGAACCAATCGCCGCCATGCCACAGCATTTCGACCCGGAGCACGCGCACATAGCCGTCGCTGTCGACGAACTCGTCGGGAAATTTCGACAAAACGAACCACAGGGCGTGGGCCGCGAGGGCGAACAGGAACAGCCCAAGATACGTCCGCGCGACGATCATGCGGGAGGCCCCCGCCGGCGTGAGGGCCGTGTCGGACATTCGCGTCACAGATTGTTGGAAACGGCGTTGGAGATGAAATTGTACATGTCGGTCATCTCGCCGCTGAGCAGTCCGACCGCCGCGACGATCGCCAGGAAGATCAGGCTGGCGATCAAGGCGTACTCGATCGCGGTCGCCCCCCTGTCGTCCGCCCCAAATCGCCGAAGGAAGATCATGGCGCGATCTTATCCGGCGTCGTTCAAATCCCCAAGAGGCCGCAACCCGTATCGGGCCGCCCACGACAAACCGTCGGCGGTTTTGGCGCGCGGGCGGTATTCGCAACCGATCCAGCCGTCGTAGCCGGAATCGTCGAACAGCGCGAACAATTCGGGGTACGGGATTTCAGAAGGTATCGGCTCATGCCGTCCGGGCACTCCCGCGATCTGGATGTGTGCAATACGCGACCTATGAGCCCGGAAGGTCTCCGCGAGAGCTGCGCCGGACATGGCCGCATGATAGACGTCGTATTGCAGCCACAAATTGGTATGCGCCACCGCGTCGTGGATGGCGCGCGCTTGCCCCATGCCGCTCAGGAAATATCCTGGCATGTCGATCGGGTTGAGCGGCTCGATCAGCGCGCGCACGCCTTCCCGCTCCGCCCGCGCCGCCGCCCGGCGCAGGTTGGCGATGTACGTCCGTTCGGTTTCCGCGCTCGCGGGCGCGTTACCTGCCAGCACATGCAGCCGCGAACAAGACAGCATCCGCGCATACGCCAGCCCGCGTTCCAGGGATTCGCGGAAATCGTTTTCGCGCCCGGGGACGGCGGCGAACCCGCGCTCGCCCTTGTCCGGGTCGCCGGCGGGCGCGTTGATCAGAGCCATGTCGAGCCCGGCGTCGGTCAACCAACCGCGAATATCTTCCGCCGCCCACGCATACGGGTTCTGGCATTCGACCGCGCGGAACCCGGCGCGGCGGGCAAGGTGGAAACGCTCCTCGAACGGCGCCTCGGCGAACAGAAACATCACGCTGGCGGCGAAGCGCGGCATCGACGGTCAGCGCGTCCGGCGCTTCCTGATTTCGGCGGCGACCGCTTCCGCCGCGTTAAGCTGCGGCCCATCCTTGCGCCCCGCCGTCGCCTGGTCGGTCAGCGGGCGCGCGAAGCCGAGGTCGTATAGTTCCCGGTGCAGGCGCGCGTATTTGGGCGTCACGAACTCGTCGCGCGCGAAGATGTAAACCGGCGCTCCCGACGCGCACGCTTCCGAACACATGGACATGGAATCGCCAGTGACCACCACCGCGTCGGCGAGCGCGAGAAAGCCGAGATAAGGATTCTCGCCCGCATCCCCCCAGCGATGCACATGGCGCGGAACGCTTACGCGCGCGAGCAAGGCGTTCAGGGCGGCGGGGTCAGTGCGCCGGCTCGACGTGATCAGCAGCGATCCGCCGCTGCGGCGGGCGAACGCTTCGAGGCGCGCCGCCAAATCCTCCATCACAGCGCCCCCAAGTGCCCGGCCCTTGGCGCTGCCGCCGATCAGGACCGCGATCAGGGGCTTCGGCAAATGCGCGAGGCGGCTCCGCCACGCGTCCGCCGCCTGGGCCAGCGTATCGGGGCGGATGCGGTGCGGAGCCCCGGTGATGAAAAAAACGTTCGCGCCCGGCGGCGCCCGATCGTGATGCGGTACCGCGATCAGGTCGAAGTCCCGGCGCGCGAAATGCCCCGGGTCCATGATCTGGACCGCGAACGTTTGCCCGCCGGAGATCCGCTTGATCGCCCGCGCGACCGGCGCGACCCGCCGTCCAGCGCCGAGGACGATGTCCGGCCAGGGCGGCGCCAGCTCGTTCCGGCTATCCCGGCTCACGCCCGCGAAGGACGCGCCAAGCAAAAAATTCGGCAACCCGCCGAGCGGACCGTAGCGGATTTCCTTGACGGCGAACGGCAATCCCAACGCCTCGGCCACGCCCAAGACTTGCCCGCGGTTGCCGGGGCGGTCGTCGGCCAGGACCCAGACCTTCACGTCGGCATCGCTCACCGCTTGGGTTCCCTCGGATTATTTTTCCCCGGTTCCAATCGCGGGGCGCATGGGCATAATACCCGCCCCCCTACTCCCTGGCACGGAATTCACCGCATGACCGCCAAGCCCATCCACGGCGCCGATATCGCCACGGCGAAGATCCTGCTCGACATCAAGGCTATCAATTTCCGTCCCGCGCAGCCCTACATCTTCACCTCGGGCTGGGCGAGCCCGGTCTATATCGACTGCCGCAAGCTGATCTCGTTTCCGGCCGAACGGCGCCATGTGGTTCAGCAGGCGGTCTCGATCCTCGGCACCGAGGTCGGTTGGCGCCAGATCGACGCGGTGGCGGGCGGCGAAACCGCCGGCATTCCCTACGCTGCCTGGATCGCCGAGGCGGCCGACAAGCCGATGCTCTATGTGCGCAAGCAGGCGAAGGGTTTCGGCCGCAACGCCCAGATCGAGGGCGATTTTGCCGAAGGCGCGCGCGTGGTGCTGGTGGAAGACCTCGCCACCGACGGCGCGAGCAAGATCAATTTCGTCAACGCCCTGCGCAAGGCCGGGGCGAAAGTCGGCGACTCCTTCGTCGTCTTTTTCTACGGCATTTTCCCGGGTGCCCTCGGCACGCTCGCCGAATCCGACCTGCGGCTCCACTTTCTCGCCACCTGGTGGGACGTGCTGAAGGTGGCCGAGGAAGGCGATTACTTCGACCCCAAGGTGATCGCCGAAGTGCGCCGCTTCCTCGAAGACCCGATCGCCTGGTCCGCCGCCCACGGCGGCAAGGGGAAATAGCGGGCAACCGATGCCGATGACGATACGGGCCGAACCTGTTCCCGACGTCAGGGGAGAACTTCTGGAATCGCCGGTGTGGGATGACCGGCGCCAACTTCTCTGGCTGGTGGATATCGTCGGGTGCTTGGTGCTGGGCGTCGATCCTGACGGCGCGCCGGGTCATGTCGTTCGCTATCGCTTTCCGATGCCGTCGGAACCCGGCTCGCTCGCGCTCGCGACGGACGGCTCGCTGGTGGTTGCCTTGCGCGATCAAGTGGCGCGTCTCGACGTCGCGACCGGAATGCTTACTACCCTCGCCATGGCGGAACACGATCCCAAAACCACGCGCATGAACGACGGGCGTTGCGACCCTCGCGGCCGGTTTTGGGTCGGGTCCATGTTTGAGCCGCGCGACAAGCCGGCGGCCGCGCTCTATCGCTTGGAGAAAGATCGTCTGGTGCCGCAAGTCACCGGGATCACGCTCGCGAACGGGCTCGCGTTCGATCCGGACGGGCGCGGCGGTTGGCACGCGGATACGCCCGCGCGCGTCGTGTGGCGGTTCGAATTCGACGCCGCGGGCGGCATCCGCGAGCGGCGGCCGTTCTTGACCCTCGGCCCCGACGCGCGACCCGACGGCGCGACTGTGGATTCGGAGGGTGCCTACTGGCTCAGCGCCATCGACGCCGGCGAGGTGCGCCGCTATCGTCGGGACGGCACGCCAGATAGGCGCATCGCGGTGCCGACGCCGTGGCCGACCATGCCCGCCTTCGGCGGCCCGGACCTGAAGACCTGCTTCGTCACCAGCCTGCGCGTCGGGCGCGACCCGGGTCAACTAGCGGCGGCCCCGCTCTCCGGCTGTCTTTTCCGATTCCACAGCGATGTCGCAGGCTTCCCGGAACCACGGGTCGCGCTGTAGCAATCCGCTAAGAAAAACATGCCCGATCAATAGCTTAAAGGCGTTTTATCCAGCTCAAGCCGGGACAAACCTGATCAATGCTACCATCGGGCCATGCCGTTTTCGCCCGCCCGCGTACCGGTTCTCCTCGGCGCGCTCGCCCTCGCCTCCGCATTAGCCCCGGAGGGCGCCAAGCCGGCCGAGGCCAAGGACGAGCTGGTCATCGGCATGACCCAGTTCCCGGCCACCTTCCATCCGTCGATCGATTCCATGTTGGCCAAGACCTACGTGCTCAGCATGGCCCGGCGGCCGCTCACCATGCACGACGCCCGCTGGGAACTCGGCTGCATGATCTGCGTTAGCTTGCCGACCATCGAGAACGGCGGCGCGGTGCCGGAAACCACCCCCGACGGCAAAAAAGGCGTCGCCGTCACCTTCACCTTCCGCCCCGGCCTCAAGTGGGGCGACGGCACGCCGCTCACGTCGCGCGACGTGGCCTTCACGCTGGAAGTCGGGCGCCATCCCCAGACCGGCGTTTCCAACCAGGAATTCTACCGCAGCCTCTATAAGGTCGACGCCAAAAACGACGACACCTTCACGCTGCACTTCGACAAGCTCACCTTCGATTACAACGCGGTCAACGACATGGGCCTCCTGCCCGCGCACCTGGAGGAAAAACCGTTCCGCGCCGACCCCGCCGCCTACAAGAACCGCACCCTCTACGACACCGATACCGCCAACCCCGGCCTCTACTACGGCCCCTATCGCATCGCCGAGGTCACGGCGGGCTCGCACGTGGTGCTGGTGCCGAACGACACTTGGCCCGGCGCCAAGCCCCGCTTCAAGCGCGTGGTGGTGCGCGTGATCGAAAACACCGCCGCGCTCGAAGCCAATCTGCTATCCGGCGCCATCGACATGATCGCGGGCGAGCTCGGCCTCACCGTCGATCAGGCGGTCGCCTTCGCCAAGCGCCACGGCGAGCGGTTCAACGTGATCTTCAAGCCGAGCCTGGTCTACGAACACCTGGAGCCCAACCTGGAGAACCCGATCCTGAGGGACAAGCGCGTGCGCCAGGCGCTGCTGCATGCCCTCGACCGCGAAACCATCGTCCAGCAGCTGTTCGCCGGTCATCAGCCGGTCGCCCATACCGGGGTCAACCCGCTCGATTGGATCCATAACCCCGAGGTCCGCAAATATCCCTATGACCCGAAGCGCGCGGCCGCGCTGCTCGACGAAGCGGGCTGGTCGGTCATGCGGGGTGGATTCCGCCACAACGCCAAGGGCGAGCGCCTTTCCTTCGAGCTTGCCACCACCGCCGGCAACCGCACCCGCGAGGCGGTGCAGCAGGTGCTGCAAAGCCAATGGCGCGCGGTCGGGGCCGACGCGCGCATCAAGAACCAGCCCGCGCGCGTGTTCTTCGGCGAAACCGTGCGCAAGCGGACGTTCCCGGGCTTCGCCATGTTTGCCTGGTACAGCGCGCCGGAAAACGTGCCGCGCACCATTCTTCATTCCAGCCACATTCCGACCGAAGCCAACAACTTCGCCGGCCAGAACTACACCGGCTACGCCAACCCGGAGATGGACCGGCTGATCGACGCGATCGAGGTGGAACTGAATCGGGAAAAACGCCGCGCGTTGTGGAAGCGCTTCCAGGACATCTACGCCGAGGATTTGCCGTCGCTGCCGCTCTTCTTCCGCGCCGACGCCTTCGTGCTGCCCAAGTGGCTGGCGGGCGTGGAACCGACCGGCCACCAGGGCGTCAGCACCCTTTGGATCGAGAACTGGCGGGTTCAAAAATGACGAGGTTCCTGGCCACCCGCGCGCTGCAATCCGCCCTGGTGCTGGCGGTCATGTCGTTCGCCGTCTACGGGCTGATGGGGCTGATGCCGGGCGATCCGATCGACCTGATGATCGCCGCCGATCCCAAGTTGACGCCGGAGGATGCAAACAGGCTTCGCGCGCTGCACGGCCTCGACCGGCCGATCCTCGCGCGTTACGCCGACTGGCTGTGGCTCGCGCTGCAAGGCGACTTCGGCTATTCGCGCCTGATGAGCCGTCCGGTTCCGGACGCGATCGGACCCGCGCTGATCAACACCTTGAAGCTGATGGGCGCCGCGTTCGCGCTCGCGCTGCTGATCGGGCTTCCGGCCGGGATGCTCGCCGGCGCACGCCCGCGCTCGCGGCTCGACTACGCGGTCAACGCCCTGGCTTTCGCCGGGATTTCGATCCCTTCCTTCTGGCTCGGCATCCTGCTGATCATCGTGTTCGCCGTGTTGCTCGGCGTTTTGCCCGCAGGCGGCGTGGTGATCGGCGGGGGCGGCTGGATTGAAACACTCCGTCACCTCGCGCTCCCCGTGGCGACGCTGGCCGTCGCCGGCATCGCCGGCCAAGCCCGCTACATGCGCGCGGCCATGGCCGAAACGCTCCGCCAGGACTACATCCGCACCGCGCGCGCCAAGGGCGCGGGCGAAACCCGCGTCGTGCTCGGGCATGCGCTCCGCAACGCGCTGATCCCGGTCGCGACCGTGATCGCCCTCGACTTCGGCACCCTCTTCTCCGGCGCGCTGGTGACCGAAACCATCTTCGCCTATCCCGGCATGGGCCGCCTGATCTACGACGCGGTCATGGGCAACGACTTCAACCTCGCCTTGGTCGCGCTCCTGTTCGCGACGCTCATCACCCTTGTCGCCAACCTGCTGGCGGACGTCGCCTACGTTGCGCTCGATCCGCGCGTCTCGTTCGAGGAACGCGACACATGAGCGCGCCCGTTTTATTGCGCTCGGCGCGCGCAAGCCCGCGGCCGCGCGTCTCGTTCGAGGAACGCGACACATGAGCGCCACCGCTTCCCTGTCGTCGACGCGCCCGCGCCCGTTCGCCGCCCTTTGGCTTCCGGTCGCGCGCCGGTTCGTCCGCCACCGCGCCGCGGTCTGGAGTCTGGGCGCCCTCGGCATGCTCGCCCTGCTCGCGCTCGCCGCGCCGCTCGTCGCCGCCGCCTTCGGGGTCGATCCGGCGGCGGCCGATCTTGCCGGCCGCTTCCGGCCGCCGTCGCTGGCCCATCCGCTCGGCACCGACGAATTGGGCCGCGACGTGCTCGCGCGGCTTCTGTTCGGAGCGCGGGTTTCGCTCGCGGTCGGGTTCGCCGCGGCGATCGCGACCGCGCTTCTCGGCACCGCCATCGGCCTCGTCGCCGGCTACTTCGGCGGCCGGCTCGATGCGATCCTCATGCGCGTCACCGATGGGGTGATCGCGCTGCCGCTGCTGCCGCTCCTGATCGTGCTCGCCGCGGTCGAGCCGGCCAAGCTCGGCCTCCCCAGCGCATGGGCCGAGGCCGAAACCGCGAGCCTCTATCGGGTGGTGATCATCGTCGCGGCTCTCGGCTGGACCACGGTCGCGCGGCTCGTGCGCGCGACGGCGCTGGCCTTGCGCGAGCGCCCGTTCGTGCTCGCGGCCCGGGCGCAAGGGGCGACGCCCTGGCGCATCATGCGCGTGCACGTGTTGCCCAACCTCGCCTCGCCGATCGTGGTCGCGACCACGCTGTCGGCCGGGCACGTGATCCTGCTCGAATCGGTCCTCAGTTTCCTCGGCCTCGGCATCCAGCCGCCGACGCCCAGTTGGGGCAACCTGCTCGCCAACGCCCAGGAGCTGGTGTGGAGCGCGCCGCTGCTCGCCGTCTATCCGGGGCTGTTGATCTTCGTCACCGTGGTTGCCTTCAACTTCGTCGGCGACGGCTTGCAAGACGCGCTCGATCCGCGCGCCATCCGGGACTAGGGTCTGTACTCAATTAGGGGATTCTCAACGCTACGAAGATGTGATTCAAGCTTCCGAGGAGAACGGAGGCTGGGATGGCGCATCTTTACTGGCTGAACGACAAGGAATGGGCGCGGATCAGGCGGTATTTGCCGAAGGGGCGGCGCGGCGCGCGCCGGGTTGACGACCGTCGGGTCGTC
>VGZQ01000021.1 GCA_016872535.1 Rhodospirillales bacterium
TCGTGGAACGACTACCTGTTCGGGCGCGTGTTCATGAATTCCCTCGATAATCTCACGCTCACGGTCGGGGTCATGCTGTTCTTCGAGGGCACGCACGTGGACTGGGGCCTTTTGATGGCGGCCTCGGTGTTGATGACCGTGCCGATGGCGCTGGTGTTCGCGGCGCTGCAACGCCACCTCGTCGCCGGGTTCGGCGCGGGCGCGGTCAAGGGTTGAGGCCGCCGGTCATGGACGTTCGTCTCGAAGCGATCAACAAGAGCTTCGGCACCGTCCAGGTGCTGAAGGACATCGACCTCGTGTTTCCCGACCGCAAGTTCGTGACCCTGCTCGGCCCTTCGGGCTGCGGAAAGACGACCCTGCTCCGCATGATCGCCGGACTCGAAACCATCACCTCGGGCGTCATCAAGTTCGGCGATCAGGTGGTCAACCGGCTCGCGCCGCGCGATCGCAACATCGCCATGGTGTTTCAGTCCTACGCGCTCTATCCGCAGATGACCGTGCGCCAGAACCTGAGCTACGGATTGCGCGTGCGCGGAACGCCGAAGGCCGAGCAGGACGCCCAGGTGGCGCGCGTCGCCCGCGTCCTGGAAATCGATCATTTGCTCGAACGCAAACCGGCGCAGCTTTCCGGCGGCCAGCGCCAGCGCGTGGCGCTGGGGCGGGCGATGGTGCGCAAGCCCGATATTTTCCTGATGGACGAGCCGCTCTCCAATCTCGACGCCAAGCTCCGGGTCACGATGCGCGCCGAGTTGCGCCGGTTCCACCTCGATCTGAACGCGACCACGGTTTACGTCACCCACGACCAGCTGGAAGCCATGACCATGTCCGACCTGATCGCCGTTATGCACGGGGGCGTGGTGCAGCAGTTCGGGACTCCGGCGGACGTGTACGGCCGTCCCGCCAACTTGTTCGTCGCCGGGTTCATCGGCAGCCCGCCGATGAATTTTCTCGAAGGCGAAATCGCAGCCGACGCGGGGGCGCCGGCGTTCGTTTCGCCGGGCATCCGGCTCCCGTTGCCGCGCCTCGCCGGCCGGCTCGCGCCCGGCCAGCGGGTGATGCTGGGGGTGCGGCCGCAAGCGGCGACGCTCGCCCCCGCGGGCGGGGCCGCGACCGTTCGCGGCCGGGTTTGGGTGGTCGAATTGCTCGGTTCGGAAAAGCTGGTCGACGTCGAGCTCGGCGACAAACGGCGGTTTACCGTCCAGGTCCGCGCCGATAGCGTTGTCGGCGTCGAAGAGGAGGTCGGCATCCGCCTCGATCCGGAAACGGTCCATATTTTCGACATGGATTCGGGCAACGCGGTTCGGTCAGAGGACTGACGCCACCCGCCCGCCCGGATGCGCGCGGTGCCCGTTGTCTGTTGACGGGCTTTGACCGGTGCGAACCCGGCTTAAACCTGGCCGAGAACGTCGTCGAAGCGGCGCAAGAACTCCGCGCAGATCGCCTCGTCGTGGGCGACGGAGAGATAGAGCTTGGTACCCATCGGGTTAATGAACACGCCCCGCGCGAACAGGCCGAGCATCAGCTTTCGCGCCTTGGCTTTGTCGCCCCGCGCGGTCGAGCGGTAGTTGTTGACCGGCCGGTCGGTGAACACCACCTGGGCGAGCGGCCCGTCGCCGATCACCTGGGCGCGGATCTGGCGGTCGCGCAGCACGCGGGCGAGGCCTTCGCGGAACGTCCGGCCGAGGGCGTGCAGCTTTTGGTAGGTGCCGGGCGTCCGCAGCACGCCGAGGGCCGCGTTGGCGGCCGCGGTCGATACCGGGTTGCCGCCCAAGGTGGACGCCATCCACACGTAGCCGTCACCGCCGATCCGGCTTTCGTCGACCTGCTCCATCAGTTCGCGTTTGCCCCCGAACGCGCCGATCGGATAGCCGCCGCCGAGGGCCTTGCCGTAGGCGACGAGATCCGGGATCACGCCGTAATATTCCTGCGCGCCGCCGTAGGCGAGGCGGAATCCGGTCACCACTTCGTCGAAGATCAGCGGCACGCCCGCTTCGGTCGCGAGCGCGCGCACGCCTTCCAGGAATCCGGGCTCGGGCGGCGTGCAGCGCTGCAACGGCTCCATGATGATGCCGGCGAGTTCATGGCGGTGGGCACGCACGATCTCGGTCGTCGGGCCGAGTTCGTTGTAGGGCGCGATCAGCAATTCGTGGGCGGCGGCGGGCGTGCCGGCGCTGGTCAGCTCGGGCGTGGGAAAGAGGAGATTCTTGTTGGGAAAGAGACTGGTAACACCTGCCTCGTTGGCGCCGTGGTAAGCGCCCTCGAACTTGAGGATCTTGGCCTTGCCGGTCGCGGCGCGGGCGAGCCTGAGGCAATACATGGTCGCCTCGGTGCCGGACGCGCAGAAGCGCAGCCGCTCCGCCGCCGGCGAGATGCGCCGGATTTCTTCGGCGAGCGCCAGCACCTCGGGATTGAGGTAGGCGAAGTTCGAGCCGAGCGGGGCCTGGCGGCGGACCGCCGCCACCACCTCGGGCCGGGCGTGGCCAACCAGCGCCGAACCCCAGCCCATGGAGAAATCGATGAATTCCTTGCCCTCGGTGTCCCAAAGCCGCGCGCCTTCCCCGCGCGCGATGGCGACGATGGCGTCCCCGGGCAGGCCGAATTCGCCGTTCGATATGCCGCCCGGAAAGACCGCGTGGGCGCGGGCCGCGATGTTCCCCATGCCGTCCGACGTCATGTCCGCTCCTCCCTCGCGGGCGATTATCGGCGGGACGGGGGAAAACGCCATATAATAATGTGTCGTAATAATATGTCGGGCAATTCACGGCCCGCGAACGAATAAGCGAACGAACGAAAGGAAACGTCGATGCTCAGCTTTCGCCTGGCCGAAGACCAGGAACGCCTCAGGGCCCGCGCGCGGGCCTTCGCCCGCGATGTGGTCGCGCCGCACGTCGAGGAAATGGACCGGACCAACAACTATCCCTGGCCGGTGGTCAAGGCGATGGCGGCCGAAGGATTCATGGGACTCACCATCGATCCCAGATACGGCGGCGGCGGGCGGCCGCTGATCGACGCCCTGCTGGTGGTCGAGGAACTGGCCAAGGTGTGCGGCACGGTCGCACGCATCTGCGTCGATGCCAACACCGCGGTGGGCAAGGCGATCGCCGAATACGGCACCGAGGATCAGCGCGCGCGTTATCTGCCCAAGGTGGTCGCCGGCGACAAGCCGGCGATCGCCATCACCGAACCGGACGTCGGCTCGGCCGCGACCTCGATCACCACGCGGGCCGAGAAGCGGGGCGATCATTACCTCCTCAACGGCGAGAAGCGCTGGATCACCGGCGCCGGCGTCACCGGGCTCTACCTCGTATTCGCGCGCTTCGAGGGCAAGGACGGCGCCGCCGGCATCGGCGGGCTGCTGGTGGAAGCCGATACCCCGGGACTCTCGGTGCCCAAGGTGCGCGTGATGATGGGCGTGCGCGGCATGCCCGAAGGGGACGTGGTGTTCAAGGACTGCAAGGTGCCGGCGGCGAACCTGATTGCGCCTCCGGGCCAGGGCTTCAAGCGGCTGATGACCGCCTACAACGTGCAGCGGCTCGGCGCCGCCACGGTGGCGCTCGGCATCGCGCAAGGGGCGTACGAGCTCGCCTGCGGCTACGCCGTGCGCCGCGAGCAGTTCGGGCAGCCGATCGGCGAATTCCAGGGCATCCAATGGATGCTCGCCGACATGCGGATTCAGCTCGAGGCCTCGCGGCTGCTGATCTACCGCGCCGCCGCCGAGGCCGGGCACGGCTTTCCCGACAAGGTCGATTCCGCCATCGCCAAGGTCCATTCCGCCGACACCGCGGTCGCGGTCACCAACATGGCGCTGCAGATCCACGGTGCCGCCGGATACTCGTGCGACCTGCCGCTCGAACGCATGGTGCGCGACGCCCGCATGTTCTCGATCGGCGGCGGCACCGCCCAGATGCAGCGCAACCTGATCGGGCGCGAGGCGCTGCGGTCGGCCAAGACCCAGATCCAGGAAGTGGCCGAATGACCGCCGTGCGTTCGACGCCTAATCCGCGCTTTCGATCGACCGGTGGTCAAGGCCAACGTGCTCGCCGGCGGCGACGATGATGGCCCACGCTTCCTCGGGCAACGGCACGCCTTCGGCCTCGCGCCGCGCGCGGGCGCGCCGTTCCGGCTCGCCGGGCGTCAGGATTTCGTCCTTGCCGAGGGCGAGCTTGGAGCTTTTGAAGAATTCGACGTAACTGCGCGCCTCGGCGGCGAAGGCGTCTTCACCCGCGAATGTCGCGGGCTTCAGGAAAATAGACAGCATGCCGTTATTGACCGGGCGCGGCGGCGGTCCGGCGCAGCCCGATCCGGTCAGCGCGCCCGCTAGCAGTTCGATCATCAGCGAAAGGCCGGAGCCCTTGTGCTCGCCCATGGCGCGGATGGCGCCGCGCCCGCCGCTCGAGTGCGGAATCTGGCCCGGGCGCTTCGGCCCGTAAAAGACGGCCGGATCGGACGACAGCCGCCCCTCCTCGTCGATCAGGCTCCCTTCGGGCAAGGGCTTGCCGCCGCTGTGGGCGACGATCGCCTTGCCCTCGGCGACGGCGGAAGTCGCGAAATCGAGGATGAGCGGGGGCTCGTTCGGCAGCGGCACCCCGATCGTGATCGGGTTGGTGCCCATGCGCCGCTCGCGGCCGCCGAAGGGGGCGACCAGGGTGCTGCCCGCGACGTTGACGAAATGAATCGACACCAGGCCCGCTGCCGCGGCCATCTCGGCGAAATCGCCGATGCGGCCCAAATGCCCGCTGTGGCGGAGCGCGACGATGGCCGTGCCGGCGGCCTCGGCCTTGCGGATCCCGATTTCGGTCGCGCGCGGCCCCAGGGTCTGGCCGAAGCCGTAATGGCCCTCGAGCAGGACCAGGGTTTCGGATTCGGCGATCACGGTCGGCGTTTGATCCGGCTTGAGCCAGCCCTTGCTCATCCAGTCGAGATAACGGGGGATGCGGATGACCCCGTGGCTGTCGTGCCCGGTCAGGTTGGCGAGAACCAGGTAATGGGCGATGCGCGCGCTTTCGTCGGCGGAGCAGCCGGCGGCGACGAAAATGCGGCGGGTCAGCGCGCGTAGGCGTTCGGCGGGGATCAGGATTTCGGACATGGGATGGACAACGACGGAAAAGGAGGACGGTGTCGGTGCGAGCCGCTCACAACAAGTGGAAGGCGAATATAGCAACCAAGGTCGGCGGCGCGGCGGCGACCAGCAAGCCGAGCGGGCTGATCGCGCCTTCGTCGAAATTGCCCTTGAGGATGGCGAACCCGGCCGGGTTGGGCGCGTTGGCGATGATGGTCAGACCGCCGCCGGTGACCGCGCCGGCGACCAGGGCGTACTTGAAGGCATCGTCGACTCCGTCCACCAGCGAGCCGAGATAGGTCAGCGCCGCGTTGTCGGTGATCGCGGTCAGGGCGGTGGCGCCGAAATAGAGGGCGTTGGGCGAGAGGCCCGAAAGCAAGGGCTGCAACCACCACTTCTGCATGCCGCCCAGGGTAACCAAACCGGCCAGGAAGAACGCCACCATCAATCCCTCGCGCAAGATCAACCGAGACTGATAGCGCTTGTAGGCGTCGGTGAAGCCGAGGAAGAACAGAAACAGCGCGCTGAATACGATCGCATGGTGACCGAAGAAAACGACGCCGCCCAGAAACATGAGGTGTACCGCGACGACCGGGACCGGAATCCGTTCGAGCTTCTCGCCCGGAAGTCCGTCGGACAACTGGGCGAGTTGGCGACGGAAGATCGCCGTGATCACGACCGCGTTGATGATGACGGCGATCACCGCGCGCCAGCCGAACGTCTTGAGCATGAAAGCGATATCCCAGCCCCAGGTCGAGGCCACCATCAGAACCGGCGGCGCGGCATAGGGCGTAAGCACGCCGCCGATCGAGATGTTGACGAAGAGAACGCCGATGGTCGCGTACTTGAACGGCGCGGGGACATTCTTGGCGAAATAGCGATCGCGCAGGAGAAGCGCGGATAGTGTCATCGCGGCCGGCTCGGTGATGAAGGAGCCCAACAACGGTCCTACCGACAGCGCGACGAGATAATAGGCCGTGGGTTGTCTGAGCGGCATCAATCGCGCGATCAAACGCATCACCGCGCCCGCGAATTCCAGTACCGGACGGCTCGCGGCGATAACCATGATGACGAACACGAAGGCGGGCTCGGTGAAGTTGAGGCCTTCCAGGTATTCGATGGATCGCGCCGGTCCGAGGTGAACGGCGACGAACAGCAGCAGGATCAGCGCCCAGAATCCGAACACCGCTTCGACCTCGCCGAGCAGGTGCCATAGACCCGCGTGCGCCCGATTGACGTGGGCGAGGTGCTCGAACAGCTTGGTTGAAAAGGTGTGCACGACCGCAACCGCAAACAGGGCGGCGGCCATGATGTCAATAGCCGAGGCTAGGGATAGGGACGACATCGCATGTTCCCGGTCGGTGGCGCGGCCTCGAACAACCAATTCCAAGACTCGTGATTTCATCTAATAGAGCATTCCACGGGCGTTGGAAATCGCATGTTGCGCCCCGAAGGCGAAGCGTTCACCCTAATGTCGTCTTCATGGCAAGAAACGGAGCGCCCGCCGGCATCATCGGGGCGACCCTGGCGGCGTTCGCGACATCGTCGCCGGAACTCGCGGTTGCGATCACTTCTGCGCTCGCCGGAGCCCCGAGTTGGCGCTCGGCAACATGACCGGCGGCAACATCGTGAACGTGGCGCTGGTACTCGGGCCGCCGCCGATGATCGCAGGACTCGCGGCGCCTTTCCGTTCGACGGCCGCGTGTCGCGCGGCGAGGCCGCCGTCATGTTTCTGCCGTTTTTGGCGTAGCTGGCGACCACCGGATTCGAGGGACGCCGGCGCCGCGATCCGACTGCGCCCGCGCTTGACAGCGAAACCCCCGCGTCGTGGCGTGGCGTTTCGGCGGCGGCCTCGTTCTTCTGTTCGCCCCCGGCCAACTGATCGTAACCGGCGCTTTCAGCGCGGCGGTCGTCGCGGTTATCTATCCCGGCCCGAAAGGCGTCGTGACGCGCCGGCGCGGCGTGGTGCCGATTCTCCTGTGGGTTGCCTTTGTCCTGGTCCAAGCGCAGGCGCGTGGCGCGATTTAGGCAAATCTTCCGAAAATAATCGCGCATCCATTGTTGCGCCGCGCGCTGAGATCGTTATCTTTAAGGCGTACCGCCATCGTTGAACGGAATCACCGGTCCCCACAATCGGGGACTCGCCGCGCAATCTTTTAGCGGCGATGGGAGTGGAGGACGAACATATGACCGGCGCCCGCGAGCGATTCAAAGAACTGAACGAGGCCAAGGCGAACTTCGACCGCCTCTACGCCGCGCCCGACCCGCGCGAGTATTATCGCGTCCTCTACGGGCTCGACTACATCGTTCCCGACCTGGCGCGGCCCATTTTCCGCGCGCTGATCGCGGCGCGCGAAGCGGATCTCCGGCGACGGGTGCGGGTGCTGGATCTTGGCTGCTCCTACGGCGTCAATGCCGCGTTGGCGCGCTTTCCGTTCGATTTGGCCCGCTTGGCGCAACGCTATGCCGGCCCCGAGATGCAGGGCCTCGCGACCTCGACGTTGATCGATCTCGACCGGCACTACTTCCGCTCCTGGCCCCGCCTGACGGATGCCCAGTTCATCGGCCTGGACGCGTCGAGGCCGGCGATCGACTACGCCACCGCCGTCGGTCTGCTTGATTACGGCGTGGCCACCGACCTCGAGCACCATGAACCGACCGCGACCGAATCCGAAATCCTGTCCGGGGTCGACCTGATCGTGTCGACCGGATGCGTCGGTTACGTCACGCGGCGGACGTTCCGCCACCTGCTCGACCGCGCCCATCCGGGCGATCCGCCCTGGGTGGCGTCGTTCGTGCTCCGCATGTTCTCCTATCAAGAAATCGCGGACTTGCTCGCCCGGCACGGACTCGTCACTGAAAAACTCGAAGGGATCACCTTCATCCAGCGCCGTTTCCACAGCGAGGACGAACTGCGGTCCGTCGTCGCCAACCTGGAAGGACAGGGGGTCGACCCGTCGGGCAAGGAGGCGGACGGGCTCTATCACGCCGAGCTCTACGTTTCCCGACCGGAAGCCGTCGTCCGCGACATGCCGCTCACGTCCGTCTTGTCGATCACCAGCGGCGCAAGCCGGCCGTTCGGCCGGCGGTTTCGTTTCGTCGACGGCGGTTCGGTCAAGCTGGTTCCCTAAATTCGCGCTCCACGCCGATAATTTCACAAAACCGTCACGTTCGGGTCGAAATACCTTTACCGAACCTTGCTAGGGTGCGCTCCGCCACGAACCCAACGAACCGTTAAGTCGGTAGGAGATACATGATGATGTTGCGCACTTCCATCGCCGCTCTGGCGGCAATGGCGTTTTTCGGCCCGGTGGCCACAACCCCGGCGTTTGCGCAGGCAGTCACGCTGGACCCGAAGCTTGCGGACTACAAGACAGCGAGCGGGGTCTCGGGCAGCCTCAAATCGATCGGCTCGGACACGCTCAACAACCTGATGACGTTGTGGGCCGAAGGCTTCCGGTCGGTCTACCCCAACGTCAAGATCGAGATCGAGGGCAAGGGCTCCTCGACCGCGCCGCCCGCCCTGATCGCCGGCACCGCCCAGTTCGGGCCCATGTCGCGGCCGATGAAAGGCGCCGAGATCGACGGCTTCGAGAAGAAGTTCGGCTACAAGCCAACCGCGATCCGGGTGGCGGTCGATGCCCTCGCGGTGTTCGTGCACAAGGACAACCCGGTCAAATGCCTGTCGCTGCAACAGGTGGACGCGATCTTCTCCAAGACGCGCAAGGGCGGCCACGACAAGAACATCGCCACCTGGGGCCAGGTGGGATTGAGCGGCGAATGGGCTAACCGGCCGATTTCGCTCTACGGCCGCAACTCGGCGTCCGGCACCTACGGCTATTTCAAGGAAGAAGCCCTGTTCAAGGGCGACTTCAAGGACACGGTCAAGGAACAACCCGGCTCGTCGACGGTGGTGCAGGGCGTCGCCTCCGACAAGGGCGCGATCGGCTATTCCGGCATCGGCTACAAGACCGCCGACGTGCGCGCGGTGCCGCTCGCGGCCAAGACCGGCGGCAAGTGCGTGGAGGCCAACGCCGATAACGCCTACGCGGGCGATTACGCGCTCGCCCGGTTTCTGTACGTCTACGTCAACGCCGATCCCAACCGCCGGCTCGACCCGGTGCGGGCGGAGTTCATCCGCTACGTCTTCTCCAAGCAAGGCCAGCAGGCGGTGCTCAAGGACGGCTACTTTCCGATCACCGCCGGCATCGCCGGCGACGACTTGAAGATGGCGCGCCTGGCCGAGTAAAGCCCGCAATCAATGTCCGAAGGCCGGCATTCCATCGTCGATCGGCGCCGCGACCGGCGGACGCGCCGCTCCGTGCTGCTGGCCGACCGGATCGCCGATTGGACGATCCGGGTCGGCGGGATCGGCGTCATCGTCGCGGTGTTCGCGATCATCGTGTTTCTCGCGCAGGTGGCCGCCCCCCTGTTCGGCGGGGCAAGGATCGAGAGCGAAAGGAAGTTCTCGACGCCGGGCGCGACGGCGCGGGCGCTCGGGCTATGGGTGGACGAATACAAAAGCCTCGCCCTCACGCTGCTGGAATCCGGGGAAATCTCCCTCGTTCACATCGCGAGCGGCCGTTCGCTGCCGTCCGCGCGTTTCGATTTCGGCGGCAACCAAGTCACCGCGTTTGGCCGAACCCTGACCAACAATTATGTTGCCTTCGGATTCGCTGACGGTCGTGTGCGGCTGGGGCGGCTCGATATTTCGGCGCAAACCTTGCCCGGCGACGCTGTTCCGACGCATGCGGAGCGGTTGGACGAGAATAATTTCGCCGCCGGGGATACGCTTTATGCCCGCATTGCCGGCAACCAGGTCCGTAAAATATCCGTGGCGACCAGGATCGAGCCGGCGCAGGATATCGCACCGGGCAAGGCCATCGTCGCCATCGATTACCGGCACGGCGGCACCGCCGAGCGCCCCAGTGAAGCCTTCGTCACCCTGGATTCGGCCGGGATTGTCCGCTTAAGCCGAACCGAGACCCGCCGGAACATGTTGACCGGACGGGAACAGAAAACGGTGACCTCGGTCGAATTCCCGCCGCTGCCGACGGGCGCGGTGTCGCACCGGATCCTGATGAACGAGGGCGGCGACGAGATTTATCTCGGCGCGCGCGACGGCACCATCTATCGCTATGACGCGCGCGACGTCAAAGGCCCGATTCTCGCCGAAACGCGGCGGCTGCTGACCGGGGACGCAACCCTCGGCGTGTTCGGGTTTCTCAACGGCGACCAATCCCTGGTGGTCGGCGGTTCCGACGGCTCGGTTAATATTTATTTCCGCCTGCAGAGCGAGACGAGCGCGGATGTTGGCGAGCCGACGGCCGACGGATTCGCGCTGGTCCGCGCGCACATGCTGGAAAGGCAACCGGCGGGGATCGTCGCGTTCGCCGCCAGCCAAAGAACCAAGCTGTTCGCGACCGCCGACGCGCGGGGCGGCGTCTGGCTTCGCCATTCCACCAGCGAACAAACGCTGCTCAGACTCGCCGCCGCCGACGCGCCGGAAGCGATCGCGCTGGCGCCGCGCGACAACGGGTTGATCGGACGCGGCGGCAGCGGCGATTTCGGCGCCTGGGATATCTCGGCGCCGCACCCGGAAACCACCCTTAAGACCATCTTCGGCAAAGTCTGGTACGAGGGCTATCCTGCGCCCGCCTACACTTGGCAATCGTCGTCGGGGACCGACAGCTTCGAGCCCAAGCTGTCCCTGACCCCGCTGATTTTCGGGACCTTCAAGGCGACGCTCTATTCGTTGCTGTTCGCGGTGCCGGTCGCGATCTTGGCGGCAATCTACACCTCCGAATTCGTGCACCCGTCGGTTCGCGCCGTGGTCAAGCCGACGATGGAAGTAATGGCGTCATTGCCGTCGGTGGTGTTGGGGTTCATCGCCGCGCTGGTGCTGGCGCCGTTCGTCGAAACGTGGATCGTCCCGATCATCCTCGGCTTTTTGCTATTGCCGCTGACGTTGCTGGGCGGGGCGATGGCGTGGCAGACGCTGCCGTCGCCGTTGGCGTTGCGGTTCGGGGGCTTGCCGAAGTTCGCGTTGATGTTCGCGGCGCTCGGCCTGGGCGGAATCGTGGCCTATGGTCTCGCCACGCCGTTCGAGAAGTTGTTTTTCGCGGGCGATTTCAAACTGTGGGCCGACGGCCAGATCGGCAGCGACCGGGCGCTGCTGGCTTTGATTTTGTGGCCGCTGTCCTTCGTCCTCGCGTGGCTAGCGTTCGAACGTCTCGGCGGGCCGTTCGGCGGGTACGCTTGGCGGGGGAAATTGCGGACCTGGCCGCGAACCGTCGCCGGCGTCGCCGACGGCGCGCGCACCGTCGGCCTGCTGATCCTGGCCGGAGCGCTGGCTGGCGCCGCCGCGATCGGCCTCGATTGGTTCGGCCTCGGCCCGCGCGGCACGCTGGTCGATACCTACGTGCAGCGCAACGTATTCGTCGTCGGCTTCGCGATGGGTTTTGCCGTGATCCCGATCATCTACACCATCGCCGAGGATTCCCTCAACGCGGTGCCCGCCCACCTGCGCGCGGCCAGCCTCGCCTGCGGCGCGACGCCCTGGCAGACGGCGATCCGGGTCGTCTTGCCGACCGCCATCAGCGGCGTGTTCGCGGCGGTGATGATCGGCATGGGCCGCGCGGTGGGCGAAACCATGATCGTGGTCATGGCCGCCGGCAACACCCCGATTTTAGACCTCAACGTGTTCAGCGGTTTGCGCGCGCTTTCCGCGAACATCGCCGTCGAGCTGCCCGAGGCGGTGCGCGACGGAACCCTCTACCGGATGCTGTTCCTGGCGGCGATCGTGTTGTTCGTGATGACGTTCATCGTCAACACCCTGGCCGAACTGGTCCGGCTGCGCTTCCGCAAGCGCGCGGCGCAATTGTAAAACGACATGGATTGCCGATGAACCAAGCCATAATGGCCGCTTCCCCCGATGCCCGGGTGCGATCGGTCCGGGCGAGCGATCTTTCGGCCCACGGCGAGCTGCATTTGTGGATGCTGGGCGGCGCGCTGGCGCTCGGCGTAATGATGGTGGTCGGGTTTCTTTTGTTGGTGGCGTGGAACGGCTTCGGCACTTTTTTGCCCCGACCGATCGAGGTGGTCACCTTGATCGACGACGGGCGCGTCGCGGGCGAACCGTCGCGCACCGAGGTTTTCCGAGTTCCTGCCGATCGACTGGCGACGCTGCCGCCGGACGCGCAGGAACGCATCCGGGCGAACAACGGAGTGGCGCGCCGCACCATTTATCGCACCGGCAATTACGATATTACCAACGAGGATTTTCGCTGGGTGTCCGACTTCGAGGCGCGCGAACGCGTCTTTCCCAGGGACATGGTATTCGTCGAGCGGCTCGAATGGGGGCCGTTCATCGGTCGCGTCAAGGGCTTGGCTGTCGACAGCCGGGCGCTCGACATCGGCGATTTGCGCGACGCGCGGGCGCGCAAGGCGCTGGCCGAAGCGCAAAAGCGGTTGCAGCGCATTCGCGCGATCGAGCGGAAGGAAATCGGCGCGGTCAATCACGAATTGGAACGCGACCGGCTGGCGCTGCGCAAGGAACTGCTGGCGTCGGGCGAAAACAGCGAGGACTATCGGCGCCTCAAGGCGCGCACCGAAGCCAACGCCGTCGCGCTGCAAGTCCGCTTCAAGGCCTTGGCCGAGGAAGCCCAGAATCTCAAACAGCGCGACGAACGCGATACGATTACGCTCGCCGACATCGGCGGCGCGGAAAAGACACTGCCGCTCTCGGCCGTGGTGCGGGCCTATTACGCCAACGATTTGTCGTGGGGCGCGGCGGCGGGCGTCTATCTGTCCCGCTGGTGGGAATTCCTGAGCGAAAGCCCGCGTGAGGCCAACACCGAGGGCGGCGTTCTGCCGGCGATTTTCGGCACCTTCGCCATGACCATCCTGATGGTCATCCTGGTGGCGCCGATCGGGATCGTCACCGCGCTTTACTTGCGCGAATACGCGAAGCAGGGGCGCTTGATGGCGCTGGTGCGCATTTCGGTCAACAACTTGGCTGGCGTGCCGTCGATCGTGTACGGCGTCTTCGGCCTCGGGTTTTTCGCCTATTTGCTTGGCGGCAACATCGATCGCCTGTTTTATCCCGAACGGCTGCCCAATCCGACCTTCGGCACCGGCGGCCTGTTGTGGGCGTCCTTGACGCTCGCGCTTCTGACCGTGCCGGTGGTGATCGTGGCAACGGAAGAAGCGCTCGCCGCCGTGCCGCGCTCGATGCGCGAGGGCTCGCTCGCCTGCGGCGCGTCGAAATGGCAGACCATCCGCCGCATCGTCCTGCCGCGGGCGATGCCGGGCATTCTCACCGGTATCATTCTGGCCATGGCGCGCGGCGCGGGCGAGGTCGCGCCGCTGATGCTGGTCGGCGTGGTCAAGCTGGCGCCGGAAATGCCGATCGACGGCATTTTTCCGTTCATTCACCTCGAACGAAGCTTCATGCACCTCGGATTCCACATCTACGACGTCGGCTTCCAATCGCGCAACTCGGAAGCCGGCAAGCCGATGGTTTTCGTCACCACGCTCCTGCTGATCGCCTTGGTCGCGGCCATGAATATCGCGGCGATCGTCATCCGCAACCGGCTCAAGCGCAAATTCGCGGGCGGGCACTTTTAGTCGCCCATTTTTACGCCGTACATTTTTTTTGATGACCTTCCCCCGCCTTGGGTCAAACCGCAGAGTTCAATAAACCGGCTTTCCCATCACTGAGCGGGATGCAATGATTACGCGGTTATCCACAGGGTTCCGCATAACGAAAGCCGCGTCGCGCTGAAATTACGGTATTAGCCGAAGCGGGCCGTTATGATTTATTCATAGGAACATGACGCCGTCACGCCCCATCTCCGCCGCGCCGTATGAAGCGGAACGAAGCCAAGCCCTGGCGTTGGCCGCCGCCGGCCGCGAGGAAAGCATCGCGGCGCTCGCCCGGCTGGTGCGAATTCCGAGCTTGACCGGCGAGGAAGGCGCGGCCCAACGGCACCTCGCCGCGAGCCTCAAGGATCTGGGCGCGGAGGTCTCGCTGCTGGAGCCCGATATCGCGGCGTTGTTCGCGCGCTTTCCGAACATCGCGCAGTATCCCACCCATTGGCAACACGATCTGATTCTGCCCTACACGGACTTGCCCACATACGAAGCGTTGCGGGCGAGCGGCCTCGAAAACGTGCTCAATTACCGCGACCGGCCAAATGTGGTCGGCATTTTCCGTGGCACGGGCGGCGGTCGTTCGCTGATCCTGAACGGGCATATCGATACGGTGACGATCGAGCCGGCCGGCGAATGGACGCGCGATCCGTTCGGCGCGGCGATCGACAACGGCCTGATGTACGGGCGCGGCACGTCCGACATGAAGGGCGGTCTGATGGCGGCGCTGATGGCGCTCACGTTCCTCAAGCGGGCGGGCGTGCGCTTGCGCGGCGACGTGATTTTCCAAAGCGTCGTCAACGAAGAGCACGCGGGCAACGGCACCCTCGATCTGGTGCGGCGCGGCTTTACCGCCGATGCCGCCATCGTGCTGGAGCCGACCAACAACGGCGTCGCCGTCAGCCATCCGGGGGGCCTTTATTGGCAAGTTAGAATTCCGGGGCGGCCGCGTTCGCCGGGCGCGCGCTGGCAGGGCGGCATCCAGGATGGGGTTAGCGCCATCGAAAAACTCCCCAGAGTGATCGATGCGCTGCTTGATCTCGAACGCCGATTCAACGCCGTTCCCAACGACGACCCGATGGAACGGGGCCGCGCGCCCTTCGCGCTGGTTATCGGCAAGGTCGCGGGCGGCCATTACGAAACCGTGACCGCGGGCGAGGTCAGTTTACGCGGCGGCGCCTACTTCGCGCCCGGGGTCGGCGACATCGGCGACGTGATGCGCGATTTCCGCCAAGCGGTCGGCCGGGCCAACGACGCCGACGACTTCCTGCGCCAGCACCCGGCGCGGCTCGAATTCCTCCACCACGACGACAGCACCCGGCAAAGCCCACAAATCCCGCTTGCCGTCCACATGGCCGAGGCCCTGAAAGCCCGCGGCGCCGACGGCGGGGTGCGGCCGGGCCCGTTTTGCTGCGACATGCGCCATTTGGTCAACCAAGGGGGCATTCCGTCGATCATTTTCGGGCCCGGAACCATCGCCCAGGCCCACAAGCCCGACGAACACATCGCCCTCGGCGAATACCTCGACTGCATTGAGCACTTGATCGAGTTCATCCCGGCTTGGTGTAATTCGGACGCCGAACCCGAGGCCGGAACCCAACCGGCACGCCGCCCCTAAACAGAGGAGATTCCGTCATGACCCCGTTTCGCCTGATCGCCCTTACGACCGCCGCGTTTGCCGTTGGCGCCTTGCTGGCGCCATCGGCGGAAGCGCAGAAAAGAGGCGGCACGCTCACTTACACCTATCAGCCGGAAGCGACGGCGATGTCCACCATCTCGACTACCGCCGTGCCGGTCGCGCTGATTTCGACCAAGATTTACGAAAGCCTACTGGAATACGAGGGGGCCGGAATGACGCCCAAGCCCGGCCTCGCCGAATCCTGGACGGTGTCGTCCGACCGCCTAGTCTATACCTTCAAGCTGCGCGCGGGCGTGAAGTGGCACGACGGCAAGCCGTTCACCAGCGAGGACGTGAAATTCAGCATCGAAAAGGTGGTCACGCCCAACCATTCGCGCGGGCGAACGTATTTCGGCAACGTCGCAACGATCGAAACGCCGGACACCCATACCGTCGTCTTTAAATTGAAGGCGCCGGTGCCGTATTTCCTGCGCGCTTTCCAGCCGAGCGAAACGCCGATGATGCCCAAGCACGGGTTCGCCGACGAGGAACTCGCCGCCGACAAGATCCGTCAGGCCAAGATCATGCAAAATCCGATCGGCACCGGCCCCTTTAAGCTGAAGGAATGGAAAAAGGGCAGTCACATCATCCTCGAACGCAACGCGGACTATTGGAAGGCTGGCCGGCCGTACCTCGACCAAGTGGTGATGCGGGTCCTGCCCGACGGCGCCGCCCGCGCCATCGCGGTCGAGAAGGGCGAAGTCGATCTCGCGCCGATGAACGCGTTGCCGCCGGCGGAAATCCAGCGCTTGAGCAAACTGCCCCAGTTGGTCGCATCGCAAGAGGGCAGCGAAGGCCTCGGGCCGATCATGTGGTTGGAAGTCAACCTGCGCGAAAAACCGCTGAGCGACGTCAAGGTACGCCAGGCGATCAGCCTGGCCATCGACCGCGCCAAGCTGGTCGACGTCATCTGGTACGGCCAGGGCAAACCGGCGCGCGGGCCGGTCGTCAGCGGCAACCCGACCCACTTTGACAAAACCCTGAAGCCTTTCGAATACAGCCCGGCCAAGGCCAACAAGCTGCTCGACGAGGCCGGTTACAAGCGCGGGGCCGACGGCGTCCGCTTCAAGCTGACGCAAAACTTCCTGCCCTACGGCGAGGAGTGGGTACGCCAGGCCGAGTATATCAAGCAGGAACTCGGCAAGGTCGGAATCCAGGTCGAGACCCAAAGCCTCGACATGGGTGGCTGGTTGAAGCGGGTGTACACCGACTGGGCGTATCAGTTCACGTCCAACTTCACCCACAACTACTCCGATCCGACCATCGGGGTGCAGCGCGCCTTCATTTCCACCAACATCAAACAGGGCGCGACCTTCAACAACTCGATGAACTACCGCAATCCGCGGGTCGACGAACTGTTCGGCCTGACCGCACGCCTGGAGGATGGGCCCGAGCGCAACAAGGCATGGGCCGAAGTCCAACAAATCATCCGCGACGAATTGCCGGTGATCTTCCTGATGGAAATCAGCTTCATGAATGTCTGGAACAAGCGGGTGAAGGGCCTGATTTCCAACGGTATTTCGATGTACACCGGCTGGGATCAGGTGTGGATCGAGTAGCCGTCGCGCCACGCGCGTCGTTTTCGGGGCCTTGCCCTTCGATTCGATCGGGGCAAGGCCCTTATTTCGCCGCGCGGTGGATGTGACGCGCACAAACGGCTCTGACGCATCCGAGGAAACGTCGACTCCATGCGTAAAACTACCCTGGCATTCGTCGTCCGCCGATTGTTGCATCTGGTACCGGTGGTGTTTGCCATTGCCGCGATGAATTTCCTGCTGATCAAGCTGGCGCCGGGCGATGCGGCCGACATCCTGGCCGGCCAAATGGGCCATGCCACCCTGGAGTTCACCGAACAACTGCGCCGCAGCTTCGGGCTCGATCTGCCGCTGGCGGAGCAATTCGTCGTCTATATCGGGCGGCTGCTCCGGCTCGATTTGGGCATGTCCTTCATCCAGGGCGTGCCGGTGCTCGACCTGATCGCCGACCGTCTCCTCGCCACCGTCATCCTGATGGTCGTGGCGATCGTTCTGGCCGTCGGTGTCGGCGTCGTGCTCGGCGTCGTCGCGGCGCGCCGGCGCGGCACATGGATCGACACCGTCATCTCGGTGTCGGCGCTGATCGTCTACGCCACGCCCGCGTTCTGGCTCGGCCTCATGCTGATCGTGCTGTTCTCGATCGTGTTCGACCTGCTGCCGTCGGGCGGCATGATGAAGATCGGAGCGGATCTGAGCGGCTTCGCCTATGCGCTCGATGTCGCGCGGCATTTAATTCTGCCGGCGGCGACTCTTGGCCTCTTTTACGTGGCGATCTACACCCGCCTCATGCGCGCGGCCATGCTCGAAGTCTATAGCCTCGATTTCATCACCATGGCGCGGGCCAAGGGCCTTTCCGAAACGACGGTTGCCTGGACGCACGCGTTACGCAACGCGCTGCTGCCGGTGGTGACGCTCGCCGGCGTGCAAATCGGGCATTTGCTCGGCGGTTCGATCCTGGTCGAAACCGTGTTCGGCTGGCCGGGACTCGGGCGGCTGGTGTTCGACGCGTTGTTGCAGCGCGATCTCAATCTGCTGCTCGGCATTCTTTTCGTTTCCTCGATCGTGGTGGTGATCGCCAATCTGATCGTCGACCTTCTCTACGGTTTCCTCGATCCGCGCATCGTCCACAAATGAACATTCTCTGGGCCTTCTGGGCACGTTTCCGCAACAATCGCGCCGCCGTGGGCGGAGCGGTTGTGCTTGCGCTCGTGGTGCTGCTGGCCCTGGTCGGGCCCTGGCTCTATCCGGTCGATCCGTTCGACATGGTCGGGCGGCCGTTCATGCCGCCGTTCGCGCGCTTCCCGCTCGGTACCGACGTTGCCGGGCGCGACATCCTCGCCGGAATTATTCACGGCGCACGGATCTCCCTGCTGATCGGAGTGATGGCCAGCCTGGCGGCAACCGCCATCGGCGTCACCTTCGGCGCGCTCGCCGGTTACTACGGCGGACGGATCGACGACGCCCTCATGCGGATCACCGAATTTTTCTTGACTATCCCGTCGTTCGTGCTCGCGGTCGTGCTGGTGGCGATCTTTTCGCCGACGGTCGCCAACATCACCATCGCCATCGCCATCGTGTCCTGGCCCTCGGTCGCGCGCCTCGCGCGCGGCGAATTCATCGCCCACCGCGACCGCGAATACGTGCAAGGTTGCCGCGCCATCGGCATGCCGGATTGGGAAATCATCCTGCTGCAGATCATGCCCAACGCGCTGCCGCCGGTGATCGTCGTCGCTTCGCTCACGGTCGCGACCGCGATCCTGACCGAATCGGGGCTGTCGTTCCTGGGACTCGGCGATCCCAACCTGGTGTCGTGGGGCTATATGATCGGAGTCGCGCGCACGGTTTTGCGCGTCGCGCCGTGGATGGCGGCGATCCCCGGACTGATGATCCTGGTCACCGTGCTCGCTATCAACCTGGTCGGCGAGGGCTTGAACGATGCGCTCAACCCGAGGCTCAAGCAGCGATGAGCGCCGTGATCGAGGTGCGGGACCTCTCGGTGCATTTCCGCACCACGCTCGGCGTCGTCAAGGCGGTCGAGGGACTTTCGTTCGCCATCGGCGAAGGGGAAACCATGGCGATCGTCGGCGAATCCGGCTCCGGCAAAAGTACGGTCGCGCACGCGCTTCTGCGTCTGGTTCCCGATCCGCCGGGAAAGATCGTCGCCGGGCATGTACGGTTCGAGGATCAAAACCTGCTCGATCTGTCCGACGCTGCCATTCGCCACGTGCGCGGGCGGCGCATCGCCATGATTTTCCAGGACGCCATGGCCGCCCTCAACCCGGTCTTTACGGTCGAACGTCAGATCGGCGAAGTGCTGCGCCTTCACCTTGGCCTCGCTCCCGATCGGATCGCGGCCGAAGTGGTCGAGCTGCTGCGCCTGGTCGGCGTGCCGGCGCCCGAGGCGAGGGCGCGCCAGTATCCGCACAACCTCTCCGGCGGCATGCGCCAGCGGGTGATGATCGCGATGGCGCTCGCCTGCCGGCCGAAGCTGCTGATCGCGGACGAGCCGACCACCGCGCTCGACGTCACCGTTCAGGCGCAGGTGCTCGACCTGATCCAGTCGCTGAAAGCGCGCTTCGGCATGGCGGTGCTGCTGATCACCCACGATCTCGGCGTCGTCGCCGAAACCGCGCATCGGGTGATCGTCATGTACGCCGGGCGCAAGGTCGAGGAAGGCGCCGTCGGCGATATTTTCGGCGACCCGCGCCATCCCTACACCCGGGGTCTGCTGGAAGCGGCCAAGCGCGAGGAATCCGAAGGCGCGTTCCTGCGCGAAATCCCGGGCACGGTGCCGTCGCCGTTCGAGATGCCGAAGGGATGTAGCTTCGCGCCGCGCTGTCCCGACGCGTTCGATCACTGCCGGATGGAGATGCCGGAGTTGCGGGATGTCGCGCCGGGCCGTCCCGTCGCCTGCTTCGCGGCGCAAGGGGCGTCCCGATGACGCCCATCGCCGAAACGGTTCTCGAAGCGCGCGACCTGGTCAAGCATTTCCCGGTCAAGGAAGGGCTGTTCGCTCCGACGCGCGTGGTACACGCCCTCGACGGAATTAACCTGACCCTGGCGCGGGGCGAAACGCTGGCCATCGTCGGCGAATCGGGCTGCGGCAAGTCGACGCTGGCGAAATGCCTGATGCGCCTGGAGGAACCGACCGGCGGACGCATCGTCGTCTTGGGGGAAGATGTCACGCACGCCGGCAAACGAGCGCTGCGCGGCCTCCGGCGCCATTTGCAGATCGTGTTCCAGGATCCCTACGCCAGCCTCAATCCGCGTTGGTCGATCGGCGCGATCGTCGCCGATCCGATCCGCCTGCACGAATCTCTCGACCGCCGCGCGCGGCGGGACAAGGTGATCGAACTGTTGCGTACTGTCGGCCTCGGTCCCGAATTCGTCGAGCGCCATCCGCACGAACTGTCGGGCGGCCAGCGCCAGCGCGTCGCCATCGCCCGCGCGCTCGCTGTCGGACCGTCGATCATCATCTGCGACGAACCGGTTTCCGCCCTCGACGTGTCGATTCAGGCCCAGGTGATCAATCTTTTGAAGCGGTTGCAACGCGATCTCGGCATCGCCTACGTGTTCATTTCCCACGACCTGGCCTTGGTGCAGCATATCTCCGACCGTATCGCGGTGATGTATCTGGGCGAAATCGTCGAGATCGCCGATACCCGCGCGCTGCGGCAGCGGCGCCTGCACCCCTACACCCAGGCTCTGTTCTCGGCGGCGCCGGTCGCCGATCCGAAACTGGCCGGATCGAAGAACCGGATCATCCTCGCGGGCGAAGTGCCAAGCCCGCTCGATCCGCCCGCCGGCTGCCGCTTTCATACCCGCTGTCCTTACGCCGAGGCGCGCTGCCGCGCCGAGGCGCCGCCGCTGCGCGCGGCCGAGGATCGTCTCGTGCGTTGCCATTTCGCCGGCGAGCCGGGATTTCCGCCCGCGCGCGTTGGACCCGCGCGGGGGATCGAATCGTGAAACGGAAATACGCCTGCGACGCGGACCGGCTGCTTGGCGCTCTCGACGAGGTGTCCGCGTTCGGGCGCACGGCGGGCGGCGGGGTAACGCGTCTCGCCGCCAGCCGCGAAGACGGCCAAGCCCGCGATTGGCTTCGCGCGCGCCTGGCGGAGGCGGGGGCCCGTGTCCTGATCGACGCGGTCGGCAACATGTACGGCGTATTCCCGTGGGCCGGGCCGGACGCACCCTTCGTCTTCGCCGGATCGCACCTCGACAGCCAGCCCGCCGGCGGCCGTTACGACGGGGCCTACGGTGTCGTCGCGGCATTGGAAGCGGCGCGCGCAATCGCGCGCACGACGGCGCGCGGCGGCCCGAAGCCGACCCGCAATCTCGCCGTCGTCAACTGGACCAACGAGGAAGGCGCGCGCTTCGCCCCAAGCACCCTTGGCAGTGCGGTCTACGCCGGATTGGTCGAAACGGAATTCGCGCTGGCGCGCGCCGACGGCACCGGGATCACCTTGGGTTCGGCTTTGGAGGATATCGGCTATCGCGGCGGCGACGCGCCGCCCCGGTCGTTGGCGGCCTACCTGGAACTGCACATCGAACAGGGCCCGGAACTCGAACGCGAAGGAAAAACCATCGGCGTGGTCGAGGGCAACTGGGGCACGGTGAAATACGTGGTCGAGATCGTCGGCGAAGCGGCGCACACCGGCCCGACCGCCATGGCGCGGCGCCGCGACGCCCTGCTGCCGGCGGCGGAATTGATCCTGTTCGCACGGGGGCTGTCGGATCAAACCGGGGGCGCGCTGCTGTCCTCGGTCGGGCGGCTCGACGTGCATCCCAATTCGACCAACGTCGTGCCGGGCCATGTCCGACTGTACGCCGAATTCCGCGACGCCGACGCGAATCGCCTGGAAGACACCCGCGCCCGGTTCGAGGCCCGGGCGCGTGCGCTTTCGACGCCATCGGTTTCGGTGGCGCTGACGCGTACCGTCGATCGACCGGCCGGCGCGTTTGATCCGGCCTTGCGCGCGCTCATTGAGCGGGAAGCGCACGGTGCCGGCTACGCCACCCATAGGCTCGCGACCGTCGCCGGGCACGATTCGATACCGCTGCGCGCGGTCGCGCCGTCGGCGATGATCTTCGTGCCCTCGGTCGGAGGCGTCAGCCACAACGAGACGGAATTCACCCCGCCCGAGGACCTTGCCGCCGGGGCCGATGTTTTGACCCGCGTGTTGACGCGACTGATGACATCGTAACGCCGTGGGACGGGAAAAGTCGCGTCCCTACGGAGGCTTCGGCCGCACGTACACCCCGCACGACGGTTTCCACATAGCGGCTGCCGTCCGTGCGATAGCCGCGCGGCAGAGCCGGTTCGACTCGGCAAGGGGTGGGACGAGATTAAGCCCTCAATATTAAGCGCAAGCGTCCCGCAGAATCATGTCGCTGGCTTTTTCGGCGATCATGGTGACGGGCGCATTGGTGTTGCCGGAAACCAATGTCGGCATGATCGAGCAATCGACGACGCGCAATCCGCCGACGCCGTGAACGCGCAGACTCGAATCGACGACGGCCATGGGATCGTTACCCATCTTGCAGGTTCCCGACGGGTGAAAAATCGTCGCTCCCTGCTCGCGGCAGAAGGCGAGCAGTTCATCGTCCGATGTCGCCGCCGGGCCGGGACGGTATTCTTCCCGAACATAAGGACGCATGGCGTCGGTTGCCGCCAAGCGCCGGGCGAACTTGACGGCGGCGACGGCGCAGCGGCGATCGAGCTCCGTGGACAGATAATTGGGCCGCATGGCGGGCGGCTGCCAGGGATCGAGGGACTGGATCCGTACCGTTCCGCGCGACGACGGGCGAAGCTGGCAGACGCTGAAGGTGAAGCCGGAAAACGGATGCGGTTTGGCGCCCGCCATGTCGGCCGAAAGGGTGGCAAAATGAAACTGGATGTCCGGCGTGCGGGATTCCGGCAGAACCCTGGTGAACAGCCCGCCTTGGTTGATGCCGACGGCGAGCGGACCGGAGCGGAGCAGCAGCCATTGCAAACCGATTTTGGCGGCGCGAATCCAGGACCGAAGATCGTCGTTGGTGGTGATGGGCTTCGCGCACTTGAAGATCAATCGGAATTGAAGGTGGTCTTGAAGATTTTCGCCGACGCCGGGAAGATCGGCGACGACATCGATAGCGAAATCGCGCAGTAGCCGGGCGGGACCGATGCCGGACAATTGAAGCAGTTGCGGGCTTTGCAGGGCGCCCGCCGCCAGGATCACTTCCCGGCGTGCGCCGGCGACGAATCGCCGGCCGTGCCTGGCGTATTCGATGCCGACCGCGCGCGGCCGTTCCCCGGGCGGATTGGTAAAAACAATTCTCATGGCCTGAGCATCGGTTGCGACGGTCAGGTTGACGCGTCCGCGCGCCGGTTTCAGATAGGCGACCGCGTTGCTGCATCGCCAGCCGTTGCGCGTGAACAACTGGTAATAGCCGACGCCTTCCTGGGTCGCGCCGTTGAAATCGGGGTTGCGGGGAACGTCCAGGGACTGCGCGCCCTTGATGATCGCCTCGATCAGTTCGTGCGGCTCGCCGATGTCCGAGCAGCTTAAAGGGCCGTCGCCGCCGTGCCAGTCGTCGGCGCCGCGGCTGTTTCCCTCGAGTTTCTTGAAATAGGGCAGGACGTCCCTGGCGCTCCATCCGGCGTTGCCGAGTGCGGCCCAGTGGTCGTAATCCGCGTGCTGGCCGCGGATGTAAATCAAACCGTTGATCGAGGACGATCCGCCGAGGCAGCGTCCGCGCGGCCAGTAGATTCGTCGGTTGTCCATTCCGGCCTCGGGTTCGGTATAGAACTCCCAGTTGAAAACCGGGTGGAACATCGTCTTGGCATAGCCGATGGGAACGTGAATCCACGGATAATCGTCGACCGGACCCGCTTCCAGCAAAAGAACACGATGCCGGCCGCCGTCGCTCAGCCGATTGGCGAGAACGCACCCGGCGGTTCCGGCACCGACGATGATATAATCGTAACCCATCCCATCTTCTCGAAAAAACTGCATTTATTCAAAAAATGGAACATATAGTTCCATAATAGCCGCCGACAGTATTGTTCTCCGCAACGATCGTGTCTAGCATGTTGCGGCCCGCCGACGCGATCGGTCGGGCCGAACAGGGCGTGCGGGATTCGCCATCGGGCACATCGAAGGCCAGGCGTTCGCGCGGGGAGAACCGGGAGGGAGGACGCGACGATGTTTCGCTCGGCGCCTTGGCCGACTGACGGGCAAGACGCTCGAAGCGTTCCGTCGGGGCGGATGCGATAATGGGGCAACGCGCGGCGCTTAAGCCGGTACGGCACGCACAGCCGGTCGCGGAGTTGATGGAACGCGATCCCGCGATCGTTCGTGGGCTGAAAATCGTGGAATTGGTGGCCCAGGCGGACAGGCCGTTGCCGCTGACGGCGATCGGTGAAAGCGCTGGTCTTTCCAAGGCAACGGCGCATCGCATTGTACGTCTTCTCGAACGGGAAGGTTTTCTCCGCCGCGAGCCGGATTCCCGCCGCTTCGAACCCGGTCACCGGCTGGTCGGCATTTCCCTGGACGTTTTGCGGCATTCCTCGCTGCGCGGGGAGCGGCACGCCATCATGCAGGCGCTGGTCCGGAAGATCGGCGAAACGTGCAACTTCACCATGCGTGACGGCAGCGACGTGGTTTATATCGACCGCGTCGAGGCCGATTGGCCGTTGCGGTTGCATCTGCAGCCGGGCTCGCGCGTGCCGTTGCACTGCACCGCCAGCGGCAAGTTGTTCCTCAGTCACCTGTCGGCGCGCGAACGCCGCCGGCTCCTGGCGTCGCTGCCGTTGGCCCGGTGCACCGATAGGACCGTCACCGATCCGCGCGCGCTCGAGACCGCCTTGCGCGAGATTCGCCGTACCGGGGTTTCGACCGACAACGAAGAATTCCTGAAGGGATTGATCGCCGTTGCCGTGCCGGTGACGGATCCGCGCAACCGCAAGCGGATTTGCGGGGCGCTGGCCGTTCACGCGCCGACCGTCCGATTGAGTCTCGCGCGGGCAATGGAGCACGTGGAGGCGTTGCGCGCGACGGCGGCGCGTCTTTCGCGGACGCTGGGACAAGCCGCATCGGCGGTCAAACGATAAAGATCGGGGAAACGGCGAGCGGGCCATGGCAATCGAATATCTGAAAAAGGCGGCGAAAACGCCGGAAACGGAAACTTCCACTGCGGAAAAGGTCGTGGCGGAAATGCTGGCCGAGATCGAAAAAGGCGGCGAACGGGCGGTCAGGGATTACGCGCTGAAGCTCGATAAATGGAGCGGCGATATCTTGGTGTCGGCCGAAGAAATCGAGCGGCGGACACGGGGTATTCCGACATCCGTCAAGCGCGATATCGAATTCGCCGCCGAACAAGTAAGGGCTTTCGCGCTGGCGCAGAAGGCATCGCTGAAGGAGTTCGAAACCGAGTTGCGTTCGGGCGTCACGGCCGGCCAGCGCGTCATCCCGGTCAATGTCGCCGGATGCTATGTCCCGACCGGACGGTACGCGCACATCGCGTCGGCCTACATGGGCATCGCCACCGCCAAGGCGGCCGGGGTGCCGACCGTGATCGCGTGCTCGACGCCGTTCCGGGGCGAAGGCATCCATCCGCAGGTCTTGTACGCGATGAAAGTGGCGGGTGCCGACGTCATTATGACCCTGGGCGGGGTTCAGGCGATCGCCACGCTCGCCTACGGGCTGTTCACGGGCAAGCCCGCCGACATCATCGTCGGGCCGGGAAACAAGTTCGTCGCCGAGGCCAAGCGCAAGCTCTACGGCAAGGTCGGCATCGACGTTTTCGCCGGCCCATCGGAAGTGGCGGTCATCGCCGACGATTCCGCCGACCCGGCCCTTGTCGCCTCGGATCTCGTGGGACAGGCCGAACACGGCCACGAATCTCCGGCCTGGCTTTTCACCACTTCTCGCGTCTTGGCCGAGGACGTCATGCGGCGCGTTCCCGATCTGATCGCCAAACTTCCCCCGACCGCCCGCGACGCGGCCGGTGCCGCGTGGCGCGACTACGGCGAGGTGATCCTGTGCGGCTCGCGCGACGAAGTGGCTTCCATTTCCGACCGTTATGCGAGCGAACACCTGGAGGTTCACGCGCGCGACCTGGATTGGTGGCTGCGGAATTTGACCTGCTACGGCTCCCTGTTCCTGGGCGAGGAAACGACCGTCGCTTTCGGCGACAAAACGTCCGGCCCCAATCACATTCTTCCGACCAAGGGCGCGGCGCGGTACTCGGGCGGGCTTTCGGTCCATAAATTCATGAAGACGCTGACGTGGCAGCGCATGACCAAGGCCGCGGCGAAGGAAATGGCCCTGGTCACCGCCCGCATTTCCCGGCTTGAGGGGATGGAGGCCCATGCCCGGACTGCGGACGACCGGCTGGCCAAGTATTTCCCCGGCGAGACGTTCGATCGCGGAACGCCGGTCGAGGCGTGAATGAGCGGACAATCCTTCCTGCAACGCTGTTTTTCGCTCGACGGTCGCCGCGCCTTCGTTACCGGGGGCAATTCCGGTATTGGTGCGGCGATGGCGCTGGCCCTGGGGCTGGCGGGCGCCTGTGTCATCATCGCGGGGCGGCGGGAAAAGGAAAATCGCGAAGCCGCTGCGCGCCTCAAGCAAGCCGGAATCGAGGCCGACTCTTTCGTTTGTGATCTGTCGAACCAGGACGCACTGCCGGACATCGGGCGGACCGTCGCCGGACGATGGCCGGATGTCGAAATTCTCGTCAACGCGGCGGGGGTCAACCTGCGCGAGCCTTTTGCCAAGGTCACGCCCGAAACCTGGCAGACCCACATCGCGCTTCATCTTTCGGCGCCGTTCTTCCTGACCCAGGCGTTGGCGCCCGCGATGGCGGCGCGCGGCCGGGGGCGGATCATCAATCTGGCGTCGCTGCAATCCTACCGGGCGTTCGAAAACGGCGCTTCCTACGGCACAGCCAAGGGCGGCATCGTGCAACTCACCCGGGCGATCGCCCAGGAGTGGTCTTCGCGCGGGATCACCTGCAACGCCATCGGGCCCGGTATTTTCCCGACGCCGCTGACCGATCCGGTTTTCAAGAACGAAACCTTGGCTGCCCGTCATGCCGCGCAAACGGCCATCGGCCGAAACGGCCGGGATGAAGATCTTTACGGCGTCACCGTGTTCCTGGCCAGCGATGCCTCCGCCTACATCACTGGACAGGTGATCATGGTGGACGGCGGATACACGGCGAAGTGAAACGGCAAAGGAGCAGGGTCACGCCGCGATGAAAGCCTTAGTCTACACCGCCCCCAACGAGGTCCATCTGCTCGATCGGTCGTATCCCGATCTGGCGGAGGGCGAGGCGATCGTCCGTATCGAAGCGGTCGGCATCTGCGGATCGGACATGCACGCGTTTCGCGGTCACGATCCGCGCCGAAAGCCCGGTCTCGTGCTGGGGCACGAATTTTCGGGGGTTGTCGCGGAATCGGCGGACAAAACCTTGAGGTCCGGCACGCGCGTGACCGGCAATCCCCTGATCGTGTGCGGACGATGCGAATATTGCCGGCAGGGACGGGACAATCTTTGCGCCCACCGCACCATGGTCGGCATGACCCGGCCGGGTGCTTTCGCCGAATACATGAGCATTCCGGCGGCGGCATTGATTCCGATCCCGGACGATCTCGATCTGACCAAGGCCGCGTTGACGGAACCGGCGGCGACGGCGCTGCACGCGGTCAATCTTTCCGTTCGCCAACTGGCGAAACCGCTCGCCGATTGCCGCGTCTTGATTCTGGGGGGCGGCGCGATCGGGCTTTTGAGCACGCTGCTCTTGAAAGGCCGCGGCGTCACGCGCCTCGACGTCGCCGAGGTCAATTCGGAAAGGCGGATGCGATTGCAAGCCGTCAGCGGGTATCCCGCCCACGATCCACGGGAAACGCCGCCGGCCGAGTCGAGCGCGGACTATGTGATCGACGCGGTCGGATCGGCGGCGACGCGCAAGGCGGCGCTTCATGCGGTCCGTCCGGGCGGAGTGGTCATGCACATCGGGCTGCAGGATTGGGCCAGCGAAATCGATATGCGCAAGCTGACGTTGGCCGAAATCGCCCTTCTCGGCACCTACACCTACTCGACGGCGGATTTGCGCGAAACGGTAAGGGCGCTCGCCGGCGGCGACTTCGGCGACCTTTCGTGGATCGAAACCCGACCGCTGTCCGAAGGACCGGCGGCCTTCGCGGATTTGCATCACGCGCGGGTTTCGTCGGCGAAGATCGTTCTTCTTCCGCACGCGGCCGACCCCCGAATAGGCGCGGCTTCGGCATGCTGACGGATAATTTGCCATGGTTCTTGATCATCGCGATTGCGGCTGGGCTTGTGCGGGGACTGACGGGTTTCGGCGGCGCCATGGTTATGACTCTTCCCCTGGCGTGGCTGCTCCCGCCCGGGGAAGCCATATCCGTCGTGCTGTTGATGGAGAGCATCGCCGCCGCGCCGCTGCTTCGCCGCGCATACGCCCATTGCTCGGGAAAGACATTAGTGCCCATTTGCGCGTTCGCCGCCGTTTTTCTGCCCTTCGGCGTTCTGGCTCAATCGCGGATGGATCCCGATGCCATCCGGACGGGAATCGCGTTGCTGGTTCTGGTCTTTTCCGTGTTGTTGATGTTCGGCGCCGGAATTCGGAACACACCGCCGCGCTGGGTTTCCGGCGCGGTGGGAAGTTTGAGCGGATTTCTGATGGGCTCGACCGCGATCGGCGGCCCCATTGTTGTCATTTACCTCATGGCGTTGAAAGATCCGCCCGAGGTCTCGCGCTCGAATCTCATGATCTACATTACGTTCATCGCCAGCTTCGGGCTTTTGATTCTGGTTTTGAACGGGCTCGTCGGCCGGTCGGGACTTTATCTGATGCTGCTGATGACGCCGATTTATCTGGTTGGCGGATTCGGCGGCGAACGCTTGGCCCGCACCTTGCCGGTGAATGCGCTGCGCCGCTTCACGCTTTCGTTTCTCGCCCTTTCGGGGCTGGCGTCCCTTTTTTTCTGATGAAGTCGCAAACAACGAAATCCCCATATGAATCCGCACGTGGAGAAAGGAGGCCAACGACAAGATCCTTCGTTGCGAGTGCATATCACCTACAAGTACGATGACACATCCAACACAGGGAGACCGATATGAAACTGTTGAAAGCGATATGTGCGATTGTGGTGGGAGCCGGCCTGATGGCGGCTCCGGACGTTGCCGACGCGCAAAGCAGAACGGTCAAGATCCGCGTTCAATCCGTCATTCCGACGTCGGCCGACGAAGTGACCATGCTGAAGGACTTCGCTAAGGATGTCGCCGATCTGACCAACAATACGGTTCAATTCGAGGTTCTGCCGGCGGGCGCGGTCGTGGCCGTCGCCGATACCCTGGACGCGGTCGACAAGGGCCTGATCGAGGGCGGCTTCGCCTGGACTCATTATTGGTCGGGCAAGCACCCGGCGGCGACTTTGTTCGGCTCGCCAGCCGCGGGGTCCGGCGTCGGTATGGACAATTTCGCCTGGCTGTCGTGGTTCCTCTACGGCGGCGGTCAGGCGCTTTACGACGAGTTGTGGAAGGAAATGAAGGTCAACGTGAAGGGATTCATGCTCCAGCCGGTCGGGCCCGAGGCGCTCGGCTGGTTCAAGAATCCGATCACCAGCATGGACGATTTCCGCAAGCTCCGCTTCCGCACGCCGCCGGGCATTCCGGGCCAGATCTATAAGGATATTGGCGTCGCTTCGGTGGCGATGGGCGGTGGCGACATCCTGCCGGCTCTGGAGAAGGGCGTCATCGATGCGGCCGAATGGTGCTGCCCCAAGCCCGACATGACCTTCGGATTCCAAAAGGTTCTCAAGAACTACTATCTTGAGGGCCTTCATCAGGTGGTCGTGAATGCCGACCTCTATCTCAACGGCGATCTCTGGAAGAAATTGACACCCGGCCAGCAGAAGGCCATCGAAGTGGCGGCCAACGCGTCGCTGACCAAATCGGTTGCCTATCGCATTCACGAAAACGGCAAGGCCCTGCAGGAACTGACGACCAAGCATGGCGTGATTCTGCGCGACACGCCGCCCGAGTACTTCAAGCTCTACGGCGAAGCGGCACTGAAGAACTTCGAGAAGAACGCGAAAGAAAACGCTTTCTTCAAGAAAGTTTGGGACAGCCAAAAGGCGTTCGCCGATACGGCCATTCCGTTCTGGGCGCGCGCCCAGAAATCGAATGCCGCACTCGGCACCGCCTACGCCGACGTACTGGCCAAAGAGAAAAAATAACGGCGCTTTGAAGAGTGCAAGGAGGGCGGCAAATGCCGCCCTCCTTCTTTTCAAGAGGAAACCGCATGACGGAACATCTTGAACCCATGGACGAGATGATCGCCGGGCGGCGCGCCGGCGATCCCGATCATCTTCCCGGCGACATGCTCCCGTGGATGCGGCATGCCATCGCAAGGATCGATCATTTTTCCATTTTGACCGGCAAGGTCATTTGCTGGCTTTCGCTCCCCCTGATGGCGGCGATGGTCTACGAAATCGTCGCGCGGTACCTGTTCACCGCGCCGACGGCGTGGGCCTACGACATCAGCCGGATGATTTACGGCGCCATGTTCGTTCTCGGCGCCGGGTACGCCCTGCAGAAGGGCGTGCACATTCGTTCCGATTTCCTCTATCGGGACTGGCCGGTGAGGACGCAGGCCAAGGTCGACCTGGCCATGTACGTCGTTCTCTATTTTCCGACCATGCTCGTGCTCGTGTGGTTCTCCGGCGAGTGGGCATGGACCTCGGTCGTGCGCACGGAACGGGGAATGGACACCACCTGGATGCCCTACCTGGGTCCGATCAAGATGTGCCTGCCGATCGGAGTCGTGGGGCTGATCCTTCAAGGTTTTTCCGAAACGTTGAAGGCTGCTTACGCCTCCAAGCATGGGAAATGGCCCGGCAATGGAAACTGAACTCATCGGCTTGCTCATGGTCGTCGCCATGCTCGGCGGGATCTTCGTCGGATTTCCCATTTCATTCGTTTTGATTTTCCTGGGAATCGTTTTCGGTTATTGGGGGTTCGGGAAAGTAGTTTTCTACCAGCTCACCCTGCAATTCTACTCGTCCATGATGGAGCAAACGCTGGCGGCCGTGCCGCTGTTCGTATTCATGGGCGTTATGATGGAACAGGCGAACCTGATGGAACGCCTGTTCAATTCGGTTCAGAAGCTTCTCGCCAAGGTACGCGGGTCGCTTTATCTCGCCGTCATGTTCGTCGCGACAATATTCGCCGCGGCGACGGGAATTGTCGGCGCATCGGTCACCATCCTGGGGATCATGTCGGGCAAGCCGATGATCCGCTCGAACTACGACGTCAAGCTTTCCGCCGGGTTGATCGCCGCCGGCGGGACATTGGGCATTCTCATTCCGCCGTCGATCATGCTGGTGGTCATGGGGCCGATCCTCCAGGTTCCGGTGACGACGTTGTTCGCCGCGGCGATCCTGCCCGGCATCCTTCTCGCGGTGCTGTTCACGGCCTACGCCATGATCCGCTGCTGGATCGACCCGACTCTCGGTCCGCCGCTTCCGTCTGAGGAGCATTTGAAGAACCTCGGCGAGGCCTGGATGGAGTTCTTCAAAGGACTGGTGCCGCCGGCGCTGCTGGTTCTGGCGGCGCTGGGAAGCATCATCTTCGGCATCGCGACGCCGACCGAAGGCGCGGCGTGCGGCGCTGCGGGTGCCCTTCTGCTGTGCGCGGCCTACGGGCGCCTGACGATGGAAAACCTGAAGGACGCCCTCATCAAGACGCTCGAGATTTCCGTCTTGATCTTGTTCCTGGTCGGGGCGTCGAATTTCTTCGGCGCCGTGTTCGCCCGGCTGGGCACCCCGGGCATGCTGGTGGATTTCCTGCTGAATTTGAACCTAAACCGCTACGTGATCCTGGCGATCATCATGGGCGTCATTTTCCTGCTGGCTTGGCCCTTGGAATGGGTTCCGATCGTTCTGATCGTGGTGCCCTTCCTGATCCCCCTCATAGATAAACTGGGCTTCGATCTTGCGTGGTTCGGAATCCTGGTTGCCGTGAATCTGCAAACGGCGTGGCTTTCGCCTCCCGTGGCGCTGTCGGCCTACTTTCTGAAGGGGGTGGTTCCGGAATGGAATCTTGGGGATATATACAAGGGCATGTCCCAGTTCATGGTTCTGCAGTTGCTGGGATTGGTCTTGGTGGTCGTATTCCCCGGGATCGCGTTATGGCTGCCCGAAGTGTTGGCTAAGTAAACGCCACTCACTCTCCTTCGCAGCGGGGTCTGGCCTCGGATGTGCCGTGCGGCGCCGGCGTGTCCTGCCGCCGAGAAGGGATAGGCCAACAAGATCGTCTCGGGCCGCGCCGGGCGGAGATCTTGAGTGCTCAGACAGGTCTCCGATTCCGACGTGATCCGTTGGATTAGGTTGTCTCAATCGGAAAAGGTTGGCGGAGGGAGAACATCTGAAATCCAACGTTCTCTCGCAAGATTACGCTCCTCCCCGCATGATTATGAGGATATTTATCTCCTGGATTAGGTCCGCTTAGGGAAGAGTGCTTCGGTTGGCAACACGGTTTGGGCGGATGCCGCGAACGCGGCCGATTCACACCACGTCATGACGGCATCAAGTTCGGGCCCGAGCGATGCCGCCAGGTCGCCGTGGTACGCCCGCCAGGGCGCGAGATACGGCTCGCGCACGGCCGTGAGCACAGGGATCCCGGCGGAAACCGCCGCCGAAACGCATGTCAACAAGCCTCCGCCGTGCGATTCCGCCCGGCCGAAACGATTGACGACGAGGAGATCGACGCGCTCCTCGATGGCCGCCAGAACCATCGGCACCGTATCGACCAGGCTACGTTCGTCAAGACGACAGTCGGACGTGCGCGCGCCGGGGCCTTCCCAGATGTTGAATTGCCGGCCGCTGCGCAAATCGATTGCCGCGATCGATCCCGCGCGCGAGCCGCGAAGACCGGACATAACCTGGATCAGGCCGCCGAGCCGCAGCCCCTTCGCCGATAGCCGGCCGCACACGCTTGCAAGGAAGGAATCGAGGGTAAACCCGCGCTCGTAAATAATGGCGGCGAGACGAACGGCATCCGTGTCGGCCATGGTCGAACCCCATCCACCGGTCGCCGAATGGCATTCTACGATGCCGCTTCCGCGCGACAATGAGACAATTACAGCGCCGCTCCTGCCGCCGCTTTGACCGATGTCAAATCGGGACAGCCTTTGAGCGAAGTTCGCTCTGATTGCTTCCTCGCTCCCGACTCAGATCCGGTCAGGAAGCCAAAGCCAGCGAATGGCATCATACACAAACAGCCGCACCAGCATGTACCATTCATGTGCCGTGCCATAAGCTAAAGCTAACAAGGCAAGGTCTACGAGCCGGCGATCTGTATGTTGCCGATCATCGCAGAGCGCCAGCGGCTATTTGCGCTTCTTTCCTGCGGGCGCTCTTATTTCTTCAACCCCACGTAACTCCTCATGGAGATCGGCGGACGCGTGGCGTAGCTGAAGGGGAAGCTGAACGCGTGCACGAGCTTGGTGAAGGGCAGATACGCGAAGAAGACGAACGCGACGATGATGTGCAGCTTCATCGTCAGCGGAGCGCCGGCAAGCAACTGAGGATCGGGCTGCAACAGGAAAAGGCTCACGAACCACGGGGCGGCAGCGTACGTGACGCCAAACACCATCTTGACCGCCGCGTGATAGAGGCCAAGACCCGCGATAATGAGCAGGAACACAAGGACGATGTAATCCTCCGCGCTGCTCATCGCACGCAGTTGGGGAATGGCAAACCTTCGCACCAGGGCCCACGCCATCCCGTAGAAAGCGAGCACGCCGCCGAACATGCCAGCCCAGCGGAAGGCCTCGACCCAGGCGGGCCACCCGGCGACGCCTCCGGCCAGGCCCACGATGTGAGAGATAAACAGGATGAATAGACCCCAATGCAACGCAAGTGCCGCCGGTCCGATGGAAGCTCGCCCGAAGAACCCTGATGACCGAGTGGTCCACAAGAGATCGCCGCGCGCGCTCCAGGTCCATCTGCCCCGGGCGATGGTCCGGAAGCCGGTGAAGGCCCGATAGACCGAACCGCCGACGAGCAGAAGAATAGCGACATAGGGCAGTGCGACAAAAAAGAAAACGTCAAACATGGCTCACCTCTCGCGCCTGGGCGATGTCGATCCGCAGCACCCGCTCCAGCGCCTCCAGCAGCCCCGCGTAGGGCGTATTCAATTGGTCCAACTTGGAGCGAATCCGCGGCAGGTAGGGTAACATGTACTCCTTGATGAGTTTCTCCCGGACGGGATCCTGCGAACCGGCTGAAAGGAAGAGGAACTCCACCATCAGTGGCAGGTAATCGGGCATCTCGCTGCGATCCGGGGAGAGCCCCATGTGCCGGTAGACGCCGAGCAGCTCGATCATGTAGCCGTTCCTTTCCGAAAGGCCGGCCTTGGCGCAGGTCTTCGGCTCCTCGAAAACGTGGCTCCCCACATAGAGCGGGCACCGGGGATCGAGTTCGAACAGTTCGACATACTCTTCTTCGGACACGGGGTTGCCCAGGAACCGCGAGAGCAGGGCGGCCGCTTCAGCGTCCGCAGCCTGCAACTGCGCGACCGCTCCCGTGGTGCGCTTTTCGAGGGCCGCCCTGTCGACGTCGCGCGGGCTGCACCATAGCTCGGCGATGCAGCCGTAGGCCTCCCGCAGCACTTCGCCCGCTTCATTCATAGGTCTTGTCCGGCGTATGGTGCGATTTGAAGTAGCTCTTTCTGCGCTTCGCTGGCGCCCAGGGGCCCATGCCGGTGAAACCGGCGAGCCCGCGTTCGGTGTAGGGGCTGATGTCGGCCCCCTCCCGCTTGGTCGTTGGCACGACGAAGCGCTCGTGGTAGAAGGCGAGTGAGACGCTGCGCACGATCCCTTTGGCGTCCTCTTCCGATAACCCGGCCTTCGCGAGCACTTCGAGGTTGGGCTTGCGATCCACCCTCAGGCTACGCTCGTAGTGCCGGACGGCGAGCTGCCGGGAAAGCGACTTCTTCACCTCGTCTTCGTTTCCCGCGGCGAACATGCTCGCGAGGTACTTGAGGGGAACGCGGAGCTTGTCCAGTTCGTCGAGCCCCAGTAGCACGTCGCTCGACTTTTCCATGTCGAAGACGTCCGTGGCAGAGGGAGAGTCCTTTCCGGCGCTCGTCATGAGCGGGCTGAGCGGCGGGATGTAGAAAAGCATCGGAAAGGTGCGGAACTCCGGGTGCAGCGGCAGCGCCAGTTCCCATTTCTTGACCAAGCGGTAGACGGGCGAGCGCTGCGCGGCATCGATCCAGTCATCCCCCAGTCCGCCCTGCTTCGCCGCCTCGATCACGTCCTTGTCAAAGGGATCGAGGATGACGCTTCGCTGCGCGCGTACCAAGTCCTGGTCCTCCGCCCGCAGCGCCTCCTCGACCCGGTCCATGTCGTAGAGGAACACGCCAAACGAGCGGATCTTGCCGACGCAGGAGTGGAAGCACACCGGCGGCATGCCCGATTCCACGCGCGGGTAGCACAGGATGCACTTCTCCATTTTTCCCGACATCCAGTTGTAATACGGCTTCTTGTACGGGCAGCTGGAGATGCAGTAGCGCCAGTTGCGGCAGCGGTTCTGGTCGATGAGGACGATCCCGTCTTCCTCGCGCTTGTAGGCGGCGGCCGACGGACAGGCGCCGACGCACGCGGGATTGATGCAGTGGTTGCAGATCCGCGGCAGGTAGAAGTAGAAGACGTCCCTCAGCTTCAGATAGGCGTCGTGCTCCGCCTTGCTCATCGCCTTGAAGTTCACGTCGTGCTTGCCAGTGACGTGGGCGCCCCCGGCGTTGTCTTCCCAGTTCACGCCCCAGGTGAGCGGGATGTCCTCCTCCTCCGTGACCATCGACTTAGGCCGCGCTACGGGCTGCTGCGTGAGCTGCCGCGAATCGTGCAGATCATCGTAGCTGAAGGTGTATACGTCCTTGCCGTAGTAATCGCCCATCTCCGGCATATGCGGATTGAAGAAGAGGTTGAGGAGCCGGTACGCCTTTCCGCCGTAGCGCAGTCTCAAGCCGTCGGCGTTCTTGACCCATCCCCCCTTCCACAGATCCTGGTTCTCCCACCGCTTGGGATAGCCGATCCCGGGCTTGGTCTCGACGTTATTCCACCACATGTATTCGGCGCCTTCCCGGTTCGTCCAGACGTTCTTGCATGCGACGGTGCAGGTGTTGCAGCCGATGCACTTCTCCAGGTTGAACGTCATCCCAAATTGCGCCTTCACCCTCATGGCCCGCTCCTTGTTGTTTCGCGTCTGTCCCTGTCCCGGCTAGGCGCTCGGCAGCCTGTCCAGGTCCCGTTCCTGGTAAATCGCGCCTTTCTTGCCCGGCGCCAGGGGCATCTTGCGGATAAGCACCCCGTGGTCTCTCTCGGAAGGGCTGGTTCCCCAGTAGTTGATGTAGTAGCTGAACTGCGCGTATCCGCCGATCATCGTGTGCGGGTTCATCAGGATGCGGGTGGTGGCGTTGTTGTTTCCTCCGCGCAGATCGGAGGCGTTACGCTTCTTCGCGAGCGGCGAGAACGGAATATTCACATGGCGCTCCACCTGGTGGTAGGTAATCGCCATGTTCTTCGGTACCTGGTGGCTGACCACCGCCCGCACGACCTCGATGCCGTTCTGGCAGTACATCTCGACCCAGTCGTTGTCGGCGACCTCGATCTCGCGGGCGTCATCCGGGTTGAGCCACACGGTGGGACCGCCCCGCGACATGTGCATCATCGGCCAGTGGTCGCGGAACGAACTGTGGATCTGCCACTTGCCGTGCGGTGTGATGAAGCGGAACACTTTCGATCCGGGTTCCGCCCTGGCGAGATCTATATCACCGATCGCCGCCATGTCGAGCGGCGGTTTGTTAGTCGGAAGCGCTTCTCCCAGTTCTCGGATTCCCTGGTGGTCGTAATACACCTCCTGCCTTCCCGACAGCGTATGCCAGGGTTTTAGCCGCTCGACATTCATCGTCCACGGCCCGAAGGTGCGCTCCTTGCCGTCCTTGTCGCTGAGGATTGCGCTCCACTGTGGCGTAGTGTTGATCCTGCGCGGCTGCGAAATGATGTCCTTGTAGTGGACCTTCTTGTTCCTGACCGCCTCCACCATGTCGGCGAGCGGCAGACCGACCTTCTTTTCCATCTCCTTGAAGAAGAGCCACGACAGCCTGCCGTTCAGTTCCGGCGAAATTTGCAGGATCAGTTCGCACGCCTGCTGCGGTGTCTCGAAGTGCACGCGCCCGTTCTTCACCTCCAGGACCTCGTTGTTCTTCAGTTCCTCCTCGACGATCGGCGTCAGGTCGCAATACTGGCCCTTCGAACCGTAGCCCTTGGGCTGGGACAAGAGCGGCCCGAGCGATACGAGTTTCTCGTACGTCTTTGAGTAGTCGCGCTCGACGATGGCGATGTTTGGGAAGGTCTTGCCCGATACCGGCTCGATGTCCCCCTTGCGCCAGTCCTTCACCGCGCCCATCGGCTGGGCGAGCTGGTCCGGGCTGTCCATCCAGAGGGCGTTCATCACCACTTCTTTCACCGGCTGCGGGAAATGCTTCTTCGCCAGCTCGGAGAACTTGGCGGCGATGAGCTTGAACGCCTCCCAGTCGTGCTTGGTCTCCCAGGGCGGTTCGGTCGCGGGCGTCAGCGGATGGACGAAGGTGTGCATGTCGCCGAACGTGACGTCGTATTTCTCGTACCAGAAGGCCGCGGGCAGGACGACGTCGGCGTAGTTCGCTGTTGAGTCCATACGGATGTTGAGATTGACCAGCAGGTCCAGTTTCCCGACGGGTGAGGGATCGCGCCACTGGATCTCCTTCACCTTGCCCTTCGCCGGTTCGTGGTCCCAGAGCGCGTTGTGGTGCGTGCCGAGGAAGTGCTTCAGCGCCAGCTCGTGCCCCCGCATGCTGGTTCCGATGAGGTTGCCCCGGTACACGGTCAGCACCTTGAGCTGGTTTTCCCTGGCGTCCACGTCGTGGATGGCGAAATTGAGCTTACCGTCCTTGAACTGCCGCACCACCCAGTCCTTGACATCCGCGTCGCTCTTGCAGCCGGCCTTGAGCGCCTCCTGGTAGAGCTCGATCGGGTTCTTCTTGTCCAGTTGTGGGAAGAACGGCAGCCATCCCGAGCGGATCGCGAGCGCGTTCACGTCGGCGGCGTGGTTGTATCCAGGGAGCTTCTTCGCCCCAACGGCCCACTGCGTATCGAGCTGCATGGGGTCGTAACGCCACTGACCGGTATGGAAATACCAAAGCGACGTCGAGTTCATCAGTCGCGGCGGCCGCTGCCAGTCGAGGGCGCCCCCCAGATTCACGAAGGCGGCGTTCAGGCGCGTGTGCTGCGTGCCGACGTAATGGTTGAAATTGCCTCCGTTCACGCCGTTGCAACCGCACAGCGCGAGCATTACGGCCTCACTGCGGTAGTAGAGCGACGCTCCGTGGTAGAAATGCTGCAGCCCGGGCCCGGTGATGAAGAGCGATTTGCCTCTGGTCTTCTCGGCGTTTTCGGCGAACTCGCGGCCCACCTGGATCGCGAGGTTCCGGCTCACGCCCGTCTGCGATTCCTGCCAAGCCGGAGTGTAGGGCTTCGGATCGTCATAGTCGCGCGGGTAGTCCCCTTTCAGTCCCCGCGCCACCCCCGCATGCGCCATCAGGAGGTCGAAGGCGGTGGTGACGAGGATGTCCCCGGCCTTGCCCTTGATTCGCTTCGCCGGCACTTCGCGCAGCAGTTCCTTCGCCTTCTGCCCGTGCCCGTCCGTCTTGCCGATGACGATATTGAAAGTGTCGGTGAAATCGCTAAACGAGACCGTCGCCCTATCGGATCCGTCTGTGAGCAGCGTGAGCAGCGGGTCGAACTCCTCCTTCGTGACTGCGTTCTTCAACTGCAGGTTCCAGTTGCCGGTCGGTTCCTTTTCCCAGCGGAAGCCAATCGACCCGGTGGGAACATGCAGCTTGCCCTGGCCGTCGGCCATGACCAGCTTCCAGTCGGCATTTTCTTCGTTCGCGTACTCCGCAAGGTCCGACGCGCGCAAAAACCGCCCCATCTGGTGCTTGTCGCCGTCGCGATCCAGGACCACCAGGAACGGCAGATTGGTGTACTGCTTTGCGTACTTCGTGAAATAGGGCGTCTCGCGGTCCGCGTAGAACTCCTTCAGGATCACGTGGATACACGCCATCAGGAAGGCGCCGTCGCTTCCGGGAACGAGCGGGACCCAGGTGTCGGCGTACTTCGTCACGTCCGAATAATTCGGCGAGAGCACCACCACTTTCGTTCCCCGGTACTTCGCCTCGGGAAGGAAGTGGCAGTCGGCGGTGCGGGTCATGTTAAGGTTCGACCCCGCGATCACCCAGTACGTGCCGTGGTACCAGTCCGAGCTTTCGCAGTTCTCCGTCTGGTCGCCGAACATCGAGGCCGAGACGTGCGGCAGATCATGGTACCATTCGTAGTAGCTGCAGTAGATGCCGCCGATCAGGTTGTTGTAGCGGTGCCCCGAGATGAAGCTGAGCAGGCTCATCGCGGGGATGGGCGCGAAGTTCGCAATGTGGTCGGCCCCGTATTTCTTGATCGTGTAGATCTGCGCGCCAGCGACCAGCTCGACCGCCTCATCCCAGGTGACGCGCTTCCAGCCGGCCTTGCCCCGCGCCGACTTGTACTGCTTCGATTTCTCGTCGTTTTCGATGATCGCCGCCCAGGCCTCGACGGGATCCTTGCCCTTATTGCGCTCCAGCGCGAAGAAATCCCACAGCACCTTGCGCACGTAAGGGTACTTGGGCCGCAACGGGCTGTACGGATACCACGAGGCCGTCACGCCCCTCTGGCAGCCGCGCGGCTCGACGTTGGGGATGTCGGCGTCGATCTGGGGATAGTCGGTCTTCTGCAGTTCCCAGCAGATGAGCCCGTCCTTGACGAAAACCTCCCAGCTGCAGGCCATCGAGCAGTTCACGCCGTGGCCGGTGCGCACTGAGTAGTCGTACGACCAGCGGTTGCGGTAGAACTCCTCCCAGGAGCGGGAATCCTCGGTGACGTTGAACCATCTGCTGCTCATACCACTCCTCCGTCTGCCTTCTTGGATCCCGCGACAAGGCCGATCAATGTGAATGCGACGATGGCTGCCAGGCTGGCGAGCAGGGTGGAAACGTATTGCCTCGGCAGGCTGTCGGGAGCAGCTTCCGCGGTCTTGAAGAAGGCGATGATTGCCGCGACCTGCGGCTCGGTGAGCCCGAGCTGAGGCATGGGGGCGCCATAAATCTTGACGTTAGCCATCGCGATCGGGTCGTCCTTGCGCATTCGCTCGGGGTCGGCGATGAAGCGCGTGAGCCATTCGTCGCTTCTGCGCTCGGCGACCCCCAACAGGTCCGGCCCGACCAGACGCCCGCCGCCGATGGTGTGACAAGAAACGCAGTTCTCTTGGAAGAGCTTTACGCCTTCCTGCGGCGCGGATTGGGCCTGCGCGGACATCGGCAGCAATCCGGCGAACAACGCCGCCGCGCATAGCTGCAGCACTTCTCTCATTCCGCTCTCCTTCGTCGATACAGTCGAAACTACTGCGAAGCGATGCCATGCGCACGCACTCGTTGGGATTACCCACTCTGCGCCGATCGGACGCTCTGCATGCCGCGCTGCGATCGGAGCACCGTACGATTCGGCAATGAGAACACGAGCTTAATATGGCGGTTTTTCTACCCCCAAGTGGGTAGTTCGTTTTCTTGTCCTGCGGTGCCACTTGGTTTTCAGGAGCGCGGCGTGCACCTAAAGTTTGCGCCCGAACTGGGTGCGTGCGGGGGATCGGGGAGATGGTCTCGCGGGAGTACAAGGGCTGGTCGGTGGTGGTGGCGAGCACGACCGCATTCACGGTGTGCTTCGCCGTGTGGATGATGTTCGCGGTGATCGGTATTCCGATCAAGACGACGCTCGGCTTGAGTGAAACTCAGTTCGGGCTGCTCGTCGCAATGCCGGTGCTCACGGGATCTCTCATCCGCGTGCCGCTCGGAATGCTCACCGACTACTACGGCGGCCGGGTCGTCTTCTTCGTGCTGATGTTCTCGCTCGCGATTCCGGTCTGGCTTGTGTCCCACGCCAGCGCCTACTGGCATTACCTAGCGCTCAGCCTCTTCGTCGGCGCCGTCGGCGGCTCGTTCGCGGTCGGTATCGCCTACTGCGCGCACTGGTTCGAGCGTCGGCGCCAGGGACTGGCGATGGGCATCTTCGGCGTGGGCAATGTCGGCGCGGCGGTGACCAAGTTCGTCGCGCCGTCCCTCGTCGTGGCTTTCGGCTGGCAGATGGTGCCTCAGGTGTACGCAGCGGCGTTACTCGTGATGGCGGCCCTTTTTTGGATGACGACCTACACAGACCCGTCCCATTCCGCCGGAGAGACCCGGAAGGTGACGCTGCGCGCGCAGCTTGCGGTGCTGAAGGAACCGAACATATGGAAGTACTGCCAGTTCTACTCGATCGTATTCGGCGGCTACGTCGCGCTATCGCTGTGGATGACGAAGCACTACATCTCGGAATACGGCTTCGACATTCGGGTGGCGGCCCTGCTTGCCGCCGCGTTTTCCCTGCCAGGCGGCGTGCTGCGCGCGCTCGGCGGCTGGATATCCGACCAATACGGTGCCCACCCCGTCACCTGGTGGGTGATGCTTTTCTCCTGGGTGTGCCTTGCCGTGCTGTCGCTGCCGCAGATCGAGCTGACGATCAAGACGTCCAGGGGCGATCTCAGTTTCGGCATAGGACTGAACGTGTGGCTGCTCACAGCCCTGATGTTCGCGATGGGCGTGGCTTGGGCGATTGGCAAGGCCTCGATATTTAAATACATCTCAGACGAGTACACTGGCCCTAGGCTCGGCACGGTCGCGGGTATGGTCGGCATGTTCGGCGGCCTGGGCGGTTTTCTCCTGCCGATCCAGTTCGGCCTACTGGTCGATCTCACCGGCATTAACAGCACAGTCTTCATGCTGATGTGGGGTGTCACCACGGTGTCGCTGATCTGGATGTACTGGACCGAGATCGTCTCGATTCGAAGAGCGAATAGCGGGGGCAGGGTCGTGCGCTCCGCGGCCGGTCCGACGGAGGCCACTTTCACGATCGGACGTTCCAGAGATGGATGAGGCGTTGAAAAGAACCGGACAGGCTGCGGAATCGCGTTTGCCCGCGCGCTGGAATTTCAATGATCCGGTGTTTTGGGAAACGCGGGGTTGCGGCATCGCCGGTCGCAATCTGTGGATTTCCATCCCGGCGTTAGCGCTTGCCTTCGCGGTATGGCTGCTCTGGAGCGTCGTGGTCGTGAA